>JAYWCV010000032.1:0-46738 GCA_043780275.1 Chitinophagaceae bacterium | reverse complement strand
TGTACATCTTTTTCGTTTTGCCAGCAAAGTATAATTTCTTTTAACCCTGCTCTTTTAGCAGCTAATACTTTTTCTTTAATGCCACCAACCGGCAATACTTGTCCACGCAAGGTTATTTCTCCGGTCATTGCTAAAAACGGCTTTACTTTTTTATTGGTAAATGCAGAAGCTAATGCAGTAAGCATGGTTACTCCGGCACTTGGACCGTCTTTTGGAGTAGCACCTTCGGGTACGTGTATATGTATATTTTTCTTTTCAAAAAGAGTGCTGTCAATTCCATATTTTTTGGCATTCACTTGTAAATACGTGTATGCTGTACTGGCACTTTCCTTCATCACATTTCCCAGGTTACCAGTCATTTTCATTTCTCCTTTCCCTTCACTCAAACTGGTTTCAATAAAAAGTATTTCTCCACCAACATAGGTCCAGGCAAGGCCTACAGCCACTCCGGGCATGTTGACCGTTTTATAGATATCATTACTATACCGAGGAGTTCCCAGGATTTTTTCTAAATCACTTAGTGTAAGCGTCGCTTTTAATTTTCCGGCCTTTACCAATTGTCTTGCTTGCGAACGCATCATTGAAGCCAATTGGCGGTCCAAGTCTCTTACACCACTTTCGCGGGTATAATCATGAATTGTTTTTTCTAAAACTTTATCGCTTATTTTAAAATTCGAATTAGCTAAACCATGCATTTCTTTTTGCTTTGGAATGAGGTGTCGCTTTGCTATTTCGATTTTTTCCTCGATAGCATATCCACTCAAATCAATAATTTCAATACGGTCCCTCAATGCGGGTTGTATGTTTTGAATATTATTAGCCGTTGCAATAAACATCACTTTGCTTAAATCATATTCCAGTTCGAGGTAATTATCATAAAACGAATGATTCTGTTCCGGATCGAGGACTTCTAATAAAGCACTGCTGGGATCCCCCCGTTGATCGTTTCCTAATTTATCTATTTCATCTAAGATTACCACCGGATTAGAAGATTTTGCTTTACGGATAGATTGTATAATACGTCCGGGCATTGCTCCAATATATGTTTTACGATGACCTCTTATTTCACTTTCATCATGTAATCCACCAAGGCTTAAACGGATATATTTTCTTTTTACGGCGTGGGCTATACTTTTACCCAACGAAGTTTTTCCAATTCCCGGAGGGCCTACAAAACAAAGGATCGGACTTTTCATATCTCCTTTTAATTTTAATACCGCCAGGTATTCTAAAATCCGTTCCTTAATTTTTTTCATTCCATAATGATCCGCATCTAACACTTTTTTTGCTTTAGCCAAATCATAAGAATCTTCTGTGTACTCATCCCATGGCAGGTCAAGCATCAGATCGAGATGGTTATATACGACCGAATAATCGGGAGTTGTAGGGTGCATCCTTTCCAATTTCTCAATTCCCTTTTGAAACATTTCTTTTGCAGGGTTTGGCCATTTTTTTTCCTTGGCCTTTTTTTGCATGTCCTTTATTTCCCGTTCATTATTATCGCCACCTAACTCGTCCTTGATACTTTTTAATTGTTGCTGAAGAAAATAATCTTTCTGTTGTTTGTCCAGTTCCGACTTGGTTTTTTCATTCACTTTATTTTTCAATTCGGCAAACTGTAATTCTTTTTGTAATACCTGTAACAATAAAAAAGCTCTTTCGGTGATCTTATCGGTCTCCAATAATTTTTGTTTGTCCTTTAATCCGGTATTCAGATTGCTTGAAATAAAATGAATTAGAAAAGATGGACTTTCTATGTTTCGTAAAATGATAGATGCTTCCGTTGGCAAATTGGGTGAAAGACGGATGATATCAGTTGCCAGGTCTTTTATCTGAGAAATAGAAGCCAGGAAATCAGGATCTGTCGGATTTTCTTCTTCAGATAGTGTACTTACTCTTGCCTTAAAGTATGGATTTTCTGTTAAAACAGACTCCACCTTGAATCGATTTTTTCCCTGAATAATGACTGTTGTACCCCCGTCTGGCATTTTAATAAGCTTAACTATTTTAGCAACCGTGCCTATTTCTTCCAAATCTTTAAATACAGGATCTTCTATATTACTGTCTTTTTGTGCAACAACACCTATCAATTTGTCAGCCTTATATGCATCATTTACAGCAACAATACTTTTATCCCGGCCTACTGTAATGGGCAAAACCACTCCTGGAAATAAAACCGTATTCCGCAATGCTAGTAAAGGCAATTCTTCCGGAACATGAATAGGATCAAGGCTTTCGTCTTCGTATTCATTCAAAGGAATGATTGGCATAAAGTCCATTTCATCTTCCGAATTCATTAAATATTTTTCAAAATTCATATATACCAGTCTTTAGACATTTTGACACGGCAACCCCGTTCATCATAAAAAATTATCGAATTACTTCTTGGGTCAATATTAATGCCACAAGTACATGAAAAAATACTCTTTAGATTCATATAAAAAAAATCCCTCTTTACAGAGGGACGTTCCAAGAGGTAAGAAAAAATTAAAATGCAAACCCAAGCGAAACCTGGATTGCCTGGTTTTTCCATTGATCCTTATTATCTATCTGATTTATATTATTCAGGCCAACAACATAACGGCCCGAAACCCGTATTTTACTAATTTTTATTTGAGCCCCGGCAACAATTGAAAAATCGCCTTCGGAAAATGCTTTTTTACCATTTTGAGTGAGGGTTAAATTATCATTTATTAAAATACTGTATTGTGGTCCTGCCTGCAAGCTTAGAATATTTGCGACCTTATAATTCAATAATATGGGAATAGCCAGATAGTTTAATTTAATATTATCGTTCATAGTAGAACTAATAACGTTTTGATAAATGTTTTTGTAACTACTATCTAATTTTGTATTGAATTGATTGAATAAAACTTCCGGTTGAATACCGAATTTTTTACCCAGACTGATTTCTGCAAATCCGCCTAATTGATAGCCGTAATTAAACTGATCTTTAAAAGATACCCCATCAATTTTAGAAATATTTGCACCGGCTTTAAAACCTACCTGAATTTGTGCAAATGCAGCATTCGAAAAAAAGATGATTGCAGCCAGTAATAAAATTTTCGTTCTCATGTTTTTGATTTTTATTTATTTTTCAATGCCAACATTGATGCCAACTTTTTTTTAATCAGTTAAAACTAACCCAACAAAATTGATGTAGAATCAATAAACTATCAACAGTGGTGGATATTGTAATAAATATGCTAATTATTTGCAAAAAACTAAAACATGAACCCAGCATTCACAGAACCGATTGTATTGAAATTTTTTGAAGTTGCCGGAATGTAGTAATCAAAAATAATCTGTGGTTGAATAAAGAATTTGCCAATGCTGTATTCTGTACGCAAAAACATCGTTACAGATAGTGGTTGAAATTTTATCTTATCATTCAAAACTACATTCTCTGTGTTGAATAAAACATTGGAATTGGTTCTTACCACAGTGGCATAGGTATTTGCAGACATATTGAATCCAAATTGCTGAGTACCTGAAATTAATGAAAGTTGCGGAGTAAACCGAAAATGATCATTTTTCGAAAGTATTTTTAACCAATAAAAATCATGACGCACAGATGTGATTATGGAGAAATCCTTTATCGATTCTTTTGTATTGATAGTAGTATAACCCCTTAACCGTAAACGCAGCGATGTAATATATTCCTGGCGTTCTGTATAATCACTTCGGCTTCCCCAACCATAGTTGATGGCTACTGTTGGTCTGAACCACCATTTTCGGTAAGTAAAATATGCATACAATTCATTTTGCAAAGGTGTGGTATAAAAGGGCAAAGAATCTTTTGTAAAATATTTTGTCAAAGAAAAACCAGTAGCCAGGTTCTTATCTTTCAGATGATCATATGAAGGACTTATAGAATGCTGATAGATATTTACATTTTGAGGATCTTTTACTATGAAGGAATTGGCCGTTATTCCAAACCCCGAATGATGATAATAACCTATTGTAGGTGTATAAGTAAATTTTAGTGCCGCATTGATAAATACATCTGTTTTGGATTGAAAATTGAAATATCTTTTTCCCATACTGATACTTGCAAGAATATAACTTTCCGGTGTTAACAAGGAATCGAGAAACGATTCAAGATCTTCATAATCGAAATCAGAAAAATCATAAATAGGGTCAATCGGTTTTTTTACAATAGGGGCAGTCAAAGTGGAATCAGCATTTGTACTCTGACCAAATCCATTTAATACGAGTGTACTAAACAGTAATATCATACCAATTCTGCATATCATTCGGTAATTATTTGGCAATTTCATGGGTGACGGAACGGTAATTAAAACTTTGACTATACATTAACTAATTAGTTTAAATTAAAAAATTTCTCAACTTAAAGTTAGTATCGACATTTTACTGAAAACCAATTTATCATGTCAGTTCAATGATTGTTATCTCAGGTAAAATACCCACCCTACCCGGATAACCAATAAAACCAAATCCCCGGTTTACATATAATTTTTGTTTATCATTTTCATACAAACCTGCCCATTGCTTGTATACATACTGCACAGGGCTCCATTTGAAACCGGGTAACTCAACGCCAAACTGCATCCCATGTGTATGGCCCGATAGAGTCAGATCTATGTCTTTATAATTTTCTTTTACATCCGCATCCCAATGCGATGGGTCGTGGCTTAATAATATTTTAAAAGGAATGCTTTCTGTTCCTTCATACGTTTTTTTCATATTGCCATATTTAGGAAATCTTGCTTTGGAGCTCCAGTTTTCGATTCCCAAAATGGCCATTTTATCATTTTCTTTTTCTAAAAAAACACTTTCGTTCATTAATAATCTCCACCCCATATCCGAATGAACCTTTTTCAACCGTTCCAGATTTTGTCCTTTCTTTTTGCTGTGTCCTTTCTCATCTTTATCATCCCAACTTACATAATCGCCATAATCATGGTTTCCTAAAGTTGAAAAAACACCCATTGGGGCATTCAATTTGCTAAACACTTCTTTCAGTTCATCCATCTCATCGGCCGTATTATTAACCAGGTCACCAGTGAAAAGAATCAAATCGGGTTTTTCTTTTAACATCATATCAATGCCATGTTTCACTGCATTTATATTGGTTAAACTACCTGAATGGATGTCGGAAAAATGCAAAATTTTCAACCCTTTAAAAGCTACAGGAAGATTATCAAAAGAAAGATTCAGTCTTTTCATCTGATAATTATATTTATTCCCAAAACCATAAACCAGTGAACCAAATATACCGCCGCCAATGGCTATGCCAAACCAACTCATAAAAACCGATCTTGAAATTCCTTCACTCTGTTGAACATTTATTTCAGAATTCATGAAAAACACTTTCCCGGCAAGCCACTGAACTGCCCGACGGATATCATCGACCAGAAAGAAAATAGATGCTATGATTTTTGCAAAAAACAAACTGAATATGACCGTAAATAATATGGTTTTTACAACCTTGAATGTTTGACCTGATTGCAGGTATGGCAATAAAAACAATATTAAAATGGCAGCTATTGAAATAGACCAATATATACCATGTACAATTAGTTTTGTTTTGGCTCCACTATTTTGAGTGAGCAATTTTACAATCTGAAACACATATATATCCAGGAAAATCATGATGCATATCAGCATCCACCAAAAAGAAGTATTTCTCATATAATTTCAAAGTTAACCGGAATTAATAATCTGAATGTTAAAGTAATTTAATAAATAGAGATTACTTACTTCAATTCTATATGTCGGTAATGCTTATTTTTGTTATGTTTGAATGTTCTCCTTTAATTTTAAACTTTTGAATGCTAAATTTCGAAAACCTGGATTATTGATACTTAAATAATAAGATTATGAAATTTACTTATTATGGTCATTCTTGTTTTTCGGTAACCATCAATGATACAATTTTATTATTTGATCCATTTATTACAGCAAATGAATTAGCGAAAGACATTGAAATTAATTTAATAGAAGCTGATTACATTTTGCTTTCACATGGTCATTTTGATCATATTGCAGATTGCATAACCTTAGCACAATCGACAGGTGCCAAAGTAGTTTGTAATTGGGAAATTCATACCTGGCTAACTAAAAACGGAGTTGAAAATACGCACCCCATGAATACCGGTGGGAGTTGGAATTTTGGCAGTTTTAAAGTAAAAACAGTTGTAGCACTACATTCAAGTTCGCTGCCAGATGGAAGTTATGCTGGCAATCCTATGGGATTTTTGGTTACTTCATCAACAGGCAACTTCTATTATGCCGGAGATACAGCATTAACCTTAGACATGCAATTAATTCCGAAATGGGCAAAACTTAATTTTGCAGTTTTACCGATTGGAGACAATTTTACAATGGGTTATGAGGATGCTGCAGAAGCTGCAAAGATGGTTGAATGTACAAATATAATCGGCGTTCATTTTGATACTTTTGGATACATTGTAATTGATCATGTAAAAGCAATAAAACATTTCTCTGACAATCATTGCAATCTTACATTACCCCAAATTGGAGAAATAATTGATCTACAATAAAAGATAATTTTAAAACCCCGCTAAATCAGGGATGAGGAAAAAAATATGGCAAGAATAATTGGAATTGCAAATCAAAAAGGAGGAGTGGGTAAAACAACAACTGCCATCAATCTGGCAGCTAGTTTAGCTGTGCTTGAATTTAAAACTTTGTTGGTTGATGCCGATCCGCAAGCAAACAGTACTACCGGTATGGGATTCGATTTACACAATATTACCCAAAGTCTTTACAACTGTATGGTTAACCAGGACCTGGCAAGAGATGTTATTTTAAAAACAGAAATCCCTTTTCTTGATATGATTCCATCTCATATTGACCTGGTAGGAGCTGAAATAGAAATGATCAATTATCCGAACAGGGAAATGGTTTTAAAAAATTTATTAGAACCCATAAGAAACGATTATGATTTTATCATCGTTGACTGTTCTCCCTCCCTTGGTTTAATTACTGTGAATGCACTCTCCGGTGCTGACTCGGTGATTGTTCCCGTTCAATGCGAATTTTTTGCATTGGAAGGTTTAGGGAAATTATTAAATACAATTAAGATTGTACAAAGCAGATTAAATACTGCGTTAGAAATTGAAGGAATATTAATGACCATGTATGATGGAAGACTTCGTCTTTGTAATCAGGTGGTGAGTGAAGTAAGAAGACATTTTGAAGAAATGGTATTCAGTACAATTATACATCGAAATTCTAAATTAAGTGAAGCCCCAAGCCAGGGAAAACCGGTAATTCTTTATGATGCCAATTCGAAAGGCTCCATGAATTACCTGAACCTGGCAAAAGAAGTTTTACAGAAAAACGATTTGACAAAAATTAAACAAGAGGAAAGAATAATAGAACTATAACTAATCATTGAAACAGTAGATTCAAAATACCAATTCATCTCCCTTAAAATAATCTACCGCTTTTAAATAAAAAAAATGACCAACCCGAAACAAAATAAGGATTTGCTGGGAAAAGGAATCCGTTCTTTATTACAGAGTATTGACTCCGATCTGAAAACCAGTTCAAATCAACTAAAAGAAAGTGTTGTAAGTGCAGTAACAGGCATTTTACGAATTCCGCTTAAAGATGTTGAAACAAATCCCAAACAACCGCGTCGCGATTTTGATGAAAAATCATTGCAGGAATTAGCACATTCTGTAAAACTTCATGATATTATTCAACCTATTACAGTATCTCATATTGGCAATGGCAAATACAGGCTTATTTCCGGAGAACGTCGTTTAAGAGCTTCTCAGATTGCAGGTTTAACAGATATTCCGGCATATATACGTCAGGCAAATGACAAGGAACTTCTTGAATTATCTTTATTAGAGAACCTTCAGCGGGAAGATCTGAATGCCATTGAAATTTCGCTTAGCTATCGTCGTATGATGGAAGAATTGGAATATTCGCAGGAACAGGTAGCTGACAGAATGGGAAAAGATAGAAGCACAGTCACTAACTATCTGCGTTTATTAAAATTACCCCCCGATATTCAGATTGCTGTAAGAAATGGCCAGATCAGTATGGGTCATGCCCGTGCTTTAATAAATGTGGACACCATCGATAAACAACTTTTTATTTTCAACCAGGTAAAATCAAAAGAATTATCTGTAAGGCAAACAGAGGCATTGGTTAGAAATATATATAAAAACGATGGCCATGTAAAAAAAATAAAATCCAGTTTACCAGTTGCCTATCAAAAAGTCGAAGACAAGCTGGCTTCGCATTTTGGTACCCGAGTGAAACTGAAACATGGAAAAAATAATAATGGGCAGATAACCTTCGATTATTATTCTACTGAAGAACTGAATAAGCTTCTTATGCAAATGAATGTAATGATAGATTAAGTGAACATGAGAAGAAAGCATAGCCATATTCTATTAGCCTCCTTTTTTGTATTTATTCAATTAAATGCGCAGGAAAAACCAATAAAGGATACCAGTGTGGAAAACTCGCACAGTCCGAGAAAAGCAGCCATCAGGTCTGCCATATTACCGGGATTGGGTCAGGCTTACAATAAAAATTATTGGAAAATTCCTGTTGTATATGCTGCATTAGGAACAACGGGATATATTTTTACATATAATCTGAAAAATTATAAAGACACCCGTTTTGCTTACCAGGCTTTGTTCAAAGCTTCCTTACCCATTCCGCAAAGAGATTCGACAGATTATTTCAAAATCCGGAAAGACCTCACTCCCCTTTCTATTGAAACTGTAAAATTTTACAGAGATCAATTTCGACGTGATATCGATTATTCGGTTTTGTTTTTCATAATTATTTGGGGCCTTAATGTAGTTGATGCAACGGTAGACGGGCATTTGAAAAGTTTTGACATCAATCCCGACCTGAGTTTGAAAATAAAACCCGGACACAGTGAAATGGCCGGAACAAATGGATTAAGCCTGGTACTAGCTATTGGCAAATAATATTTAGTTTACAGAAAATAAGTTGATGCTATTAAAAAACAATCCCTCCAATGAATAAAGATAAATTGAAGATTGCCCTGATTGGGTATGGAAAAATGGGGAAAGCAATCGAAGAAATTGCTTTAAAACAAGGCCATGAAATTGTATTGCGAATCAGTTCTCAAAATGTTTCTGACTTTACAGCTGAAAATATTAAAACGGCAGATGTGGCTATCGAATTTTCGAATCCGCATATGGCATTTAGCCATATCACAAAATGTATGGATGCAGGTATCCCGGTAATTTGTGGTTCTACCGGTTGGACAGAAAGATTAGCTGAAGCACAGAATTATTGTATTGAAAAAAACGCTGCTTTTTTATACGCATCTAACTTCAGTGTAGGTGTAAATATTTTTTTTGAAGTGAACAAGAAACTGGCTTCTATAATGAATGCACAATCCGGATATGAAATAATGATTGAAGAAATTCATCATACGCAAAAAAAAGATGCACCCAGTGGAACAGGAATAACGATTGCCCAACAGATTATTGATTCCATCGATCGAAAAAAAACCTGGGTAAATCATATCAGTGAAAATCCGGAAGAATTGGAAATTATCAGCGAACGGATTGACCCGGCACCCGGAAAGCATAAAGTGAAATATTACTCTACCATCGATGATATCGAAATAATCCACACGGCACATAACAGGCAAGGCTTTGCTTTTGGTGCTATATTAGCTGCGGAGTTTATTAAAAATAAAATTGGAAACTTCAGTATGGCAGATGTTTTAAATCTTTAATTCAAATTAAAACATTTAATTATTTGAATCGTGGTGCAGATGCATGGTTAGCTTTTGTGCCATTTCCAAGCTCATTCCTTCGGCATACATACCATATGCACTGATCAATATTCCTTTATGTCCTTTATTCGATTCAATGACATAAAGAACTGAAGAATCATCCGGATTTGAATTCCCTTCAAATCGATGAACTTCTACAATCTCAAAGTCTTCCACATTAAATTTTTCATCATTACATATCATATTTTTTTCATCCATACTAAAATCCATATCATAACCACGGCTACGAAGTCCATTTACGGCTATCAATAAAGTATCGTATACAAACATGATCAAATTGATTTAAGAAAGCGGATGTTTTAAAGTTAAATCATTTTTAGCTGTTTTTACTCCCGGCATAGATTCAAAATCAAACTGATTTTATACTTTAAGCATGATTTTCTATTGGTATAAAAGCTGTAAAAACTTATCTTTGCCAACTAAAATTCTAGATAAAATGTCAACAATGATCAAAAACACAATCGATTTTGACCTTAAAAATAAAGTAGCCGATATCAGTCTTGCTGCTTGGGGACGTAAAGAAATTCGTCTTGCAGAAGCTGAAATGCCCGGATTAATGTCTCTTCGTACCGAATATGGTCTTACTCAACCATTAAAAGGAGCTCGGATTGCAGGATGTTTACACATGACCATTCAAACTGCTGTTCTAATAGAAACTTTGGTTGCTCTTGGTGCTGAAGTAAAATGGAGCTCCTGCAATATATTCTCTACACAGGATCATGCAGCTGCTGCCATTGCTGCTTCAGGTATTGGTGTTTTTGCCTGGAAAGGCCAAACACAAGAAGAATCAGACTGGTGTATTGAACAAACCTTATTCTTTGGAGCCGCTGACCGTCCGTTAAATATGATTTTGGATGATGGCGGTGATTTGACAAATATGGTTTTTGATGTGTATCCTGAATTAATTCAAAACATCAAAGGACTATCAGAAGAAACCACAACTGGCGTTCATCGTTTATATGAAAGAATGGAAAAAGGCACATTACCTATTCCAGCAATTAATATCAATGATTCGGTTACCAAATCGAAATTCGATAATAAATATGGCTGCAAAGAATCCTTAGTTGATTCTATCCGTCGTGCAACAGACGTGATGATGGCTGGAAAAATAGCTGTTGTTGGTGGTTATGGCGATGTAGGTAAAGGATCGGCAGCTTCTTTGCAGGGTGCAGGATGCAGAGTGATTGTTACGGAGATTGATCCGATCTGTGCTTTACAAGCAGCCATGGATGGTTTTGAAGTAAAGCCTATGTTAGAAGCCGTTAAAGAAGCTGATATTGTAGTTACAGCAAGTGGATGCCGAGATTTGATTACTGAATCTCATTTCCGCCATATGAAAGACAAAGCTATTGTTTGTAATATCGGACACTTTGATATTGAGATAGACATGGCTTGGCTTAATACAAATTATGGCCATACAAAAGACACGATCAAACCACAAGTAGATTTATATAATATTGATGGAAAAGATATCATTGTTCTAGCAGAAGGAAGATTGGTAAACCTGGGTTGTGCTACCGGCCATCCTAGTTTTGTAATGAGTAATTCATTCACAAACCAAACCCTTGCTCAGCTTGAGTTATGGATCAATACCGATAAATACGAAAACAAAGTTTACGTATTACCAAAACATTTAGACGAAAAAGTAGCCCGGTTACATTTGGCAAAAATTGGCGTTGTTCTAGAAGAGTTAACCACAGCTCAATCAGCATATCTGGGGCTTCCAAAAGAAGGACCATTCAAGCCGGAAATGTACCGATACTAATTTTGAAATCCTGAATAAGGATGTATCGAAATATCACTTATAAAAAAGCACTCCACAAAATGGAGTGCTTTTTTTATAGACGAAAAATTTTATTCTTATCGTAAAAACACGAAGTTGTTTTACTAATTGTAAATTCAACTAATTCACTTAATTTTCCATTCTAAAATATCCAACCCTATGAACAAACTCAGAAAGCTAGACATTAGCCTCGTAATGAATTGGGCCTACATCATCAGTGTATTAGTATTAATGGCCATTAACAAGATCCAAAAATTTTAATAGTATCTTATTATCTGTATTTTTATAGGGATTAAACCTTGAGCATTTAGTCATTAAAAAAGAGTTCAGCATTTGTTGAACTCTTTTCATTTAAAGACTGACATATCCATTCACTATTTGAATATTAAAATTTAGATAATATCTTATTTCAAAATCAACGTTCGGCATTACTGGCAATATGTATTGCAAAACCAGCTATTGCAGTATCCTTTAACAGATTAACAAATGCTTCATGTTGAACTTCAAGACTCCCTCCATTCAGATAATTTGGTAAGTGAATGGTAAGAATAAAAATCAATAGTAAGCATGCAAGTAAATAACCTGCATACCTCACTTTCCAGTTGATAATGAAAGAGACACCTGCAACTATAAATGCAGCACCAACAAAATACACCCAGTAAATACCCCCCGGCAGATATCCAGGTACCCATTCTAAAAGACTTTGAGGTTCTTTAAAATGATAAACCCCAAAAACAATCATAACAATAGCCAATAATGAAATGGAAATTCGGGATACTAATTTTTGTTTCATAATGACAATTTTGATGCTATAAGTTACTCGAATTAAGGTTTAAAAAAAAACAATTTATAAACATCTGTCTAAACTTTAGCCTTAGCTTTTTTTTAATAATAAAAAGTAAATTGAAAACAACCCATTAAACAACGAAATGTCAGAAAATTCATCTTATCTTAGAATTGCGTAAAATTATAATATGAAAAAATCTTGCACACTTCTATTGTTCCTTTTAGGTTTTTACTTTGGTCAATCCCAAATCATTCAGAAACCAAAATTGGTTATTGGTATAACTGTAGATCAGATGCGCTGGGATTATTTATACCGGTATGAAACCAGGTTTGCCTCAAATGGTGGATTTAAACGACTTCAGAATAAAGGTTTTAGTTGTGAAAATACCATGATACCGTATACACCAACCGTTACAGCTTGTGGGCATGCATCCATTTACAGCGGTTCAATTCCTGCGATTAATGGCATTACCGGAAACTCATGGTTTGATAATGTATATCAGCAATATGTCTATTGTACCGACGATTCAACAGTATCTCCTGTTGGAACAACCAGCGTTGCCGGAAAAATGAGTCCGGTAAATATGTTATCCAACAGCATTTGTGACGAATTAAAATTGGCAACCAATTTTAGAAGTAAAGTAATCGGTATTGCATTAAAAGACCGGGGTGGTATTTTACCGGCAGGGCATAGTGCAGATGCAGCTTATTGGTATGACAGCAAATCCGGAAACTGGATAACATCAACCTATTATATGAATGAATTACCTACTTGGGTAACTGCGTTTAATAATGAAAAACATATTGACAAATATTATCAAAAAGGATGGAGTACCATGTATCTCAAAGAATCCTATACTCAAAGCACCCAGGATGAAAACGAATATGAGGTAAAAGCTTTAGGCTCCGGCGGATTTCCGTATGATTTAAGTTCTTTGGTTGGAAAAAATTATAATGCAATACTGGCAACTGCTTTTGGTAATTCCCTGACAACCGAATTTGCAAAAAATGCAATGAAACATGAAAAACTAGGAGCTGATTCCATTACCGATTTTTTAGCCATCAGTTATTCATCTACTGATTATGTTGGCCATTCGTTTGGTCCTAACTCAATTGAAATGGAAGATACATACCTGCGACTGGATAAAGAGCTTGGGGAACTTCTCGATTTTTTTGATGTAACGGTGGGTAAAGATCAATACCTTTTATTTTTATCGGCCGATCATGGTGCGGCTCATGTACCTGCCTTTCTGAAAGACAAAAAAATTCCTGCAGGAAATATTAATACGCAGTTTTTAGTAGATACTTTAAATAAACAACTCCGGGACAAATTTGGAAAAGCCAACCTCATCCATGACATAATAAATTCCCAGGTTGTATTGAACGTACCTTTAATTGAGGCAAACAGTAAAATAAAATCGGAGGATGTCAGCAAACTAATTTTATATTATTTGTCTACTGAAAAATCGGTATCCCGGGCATTTTTATTGGATGACTTACAAAACACAACACTTAACAGTACACTGAAATCCATGATTGCAAACGGGTATTACCCGGCAAGATCTGGTCATATACAAATTATTTTCAAACCACAGTGGATTGAAAATTTTGAAAAAGGTGGAACAACACATGCTGTTTGGAATCCTTATGATTCGCATATTCCGTTGATATGGTATGGTTGGAATATTAAGCATGGATCGCTTAACCGGGAAACGTATATGACAGATATAGCACCCACATTAGCTGCTTTATTAAAAATTCAGGAACCCAACGGATCAATTGGAAAAGTAATTACGGAACTGGTGAAATAGAATTTATTTATTTCATACCAAAACATATTTTAAATTTCACTAATCCTACCTGGTCAAAACTGTTTGTATTAAAAATCATTAAATTATTTAGTTATGAAACAATTCAGGTTTTTAATCTTGCTATTTATCTCTTTCAGTCCAATTTTTATTGATGCTCAAAAGAAAAAAATAGACCGGGAAGCTTTTTTTAAAGATGACCGTGTGATAGAAATGAAATTAACAACGAATATCAGACAACTGATAGCCGAGAAAAAAACAGAAAATTTTGTGGATGCCCGTGTATCAATGAAGCTTTCGGATAGCCTTATTATAAATGAAAAAATTCAAATAAAGCCCCGGGGTAAATTCAGAAAAGAGAATTGCAACTTGGCATCGCTTTTATTAGAATTCAGAAATGAAGGTGCGCCAATCCTTTCATCTCTTAAAAAATTAAAACTGGTGGGAGGCTGCAGCAATAGCACTGTTGATGAGCAATTAGTTCTGAAGGAATATATGATCTACAAGATTTATAATCTTTTTACAGAAATGAGTTTAAGGGTACGGTTACTAAAAATAGAATATAACGATAGTGAAAAAAGGTTTAAATCCTATACACAATACGCTTTTTTAATTGAAGATGTTGATGATATGGCCAAACGAAATAATTGCCAGGAAAAAGAAAGTCAACTGTTTCACCCCGAGAGTACATATAGAGAACAGACAACATTAGTTTCTATATTTCAATATATGATTGGTAATACAGACTGGTCGATTACATACTATCATAATATAAAATTAATGGTTCCTATTGCAGATACCACTAAACCTCCTTTTGTGGTACCCTACGATTTTGATATTTCAGGGTTTGTAAATGCTACATATGCCGTACCCTCTGAACTACTTAATCTGACCAGTGTAACAGAACGTTTATACAGAGGCTTTCCTAGAACGATTGAAGAAATTGAAAAAACTGCTGCTAAATTTATTCAACAGGAAAAAACTATTTATACCATGATTGAGAATTTTGACTTGCTTTCAAAATCCAGCAAGAAAGAAATGACTCAATTTCTAAACGATTTTTTTAACACAATTAAGAATAAAAAATATCGACAACGGGTATTTATAGACAATGCAAGAAGTGGGTAGAAAAAATAAATTACCGATAACTACTTTTTAAGCTAAAAATTAACTTTGCTAATCATTAACAACATTAGATGAAAATAAATACAGAATTACTTAGAGAAACGGCACTTTTTGTAAAACAATACCTGCATGAAAATTTAACTGACAAATGTTCATTTCACAATTATGAACATACAGAGAACATAGTACGATACTGCGATGCGATAGGGTTGAGTATGGATTTGGGAAAACAGGATCTTATGATATTACATCTTGCTGCCTGGTTTCAGGAAACCGGTTTTTGTTCACATCCTCAAAACCATGAAGAAGTTTCCGCAAGTATTGCCATGGATTATTTTAAGGAAAAAGGATTAGAAGAGGAGACCATTCATACGATTGCAGAATGCATTCTGTCTACCCGAAGCCCGCAACAACCCGTTTCGCTTAGTGCACAGGTGCTTTGTGATGCAAACATGTATTACATGGCAGATAAAAATTACTTGTATAAAATTGAAAACCTTCGATTGGAATCAGCCGAGTTGTTTAATATTAAATTTACGGATGAAGAATGGCTTCTGGAAAATATAAACAAACTGAACAATCATTTTTTTTTCACCTCCAGTGCCCGGAAATTATTTGATAAAGACAAAGAAAAATTAAAACAAAAACTGAATGATCAATATAATATTTTACATAAATTTCAGACCGAAATAAATAATCCATTAAATACTCTTTCCAATTCAAATGACATCCCTTCTTATCTTGAAGTCGACATAAAGTTGGAACGTGGAGTAGAAACACTTTTCAAAATAACCGCCAGGCGACATATGGAACTTGCCACTTTGGCCCATGACAAGGCAAATTTGATAATCAGCATCAATGCAATTATTTTTTCAATTGTTCTCTCGGTACTTGTAGTAAAACTGGATGAACACTCTTACCTTATTTTCCCAACTTTATCCTTGATATTAACCTCTGTTATAACGATCGTTATAGCCATTTTATCTACACGTCCAAGGATATTGAAAGACACCAGCAGCCACGATCAAAAACATGCGCTTATTCAGGAAAAAAACATCTTATTTTTTGGCCATTTTACTAAAATGCCACTTAATGAATTTGAATTGGCCATGAAAAAAACATACAATAACAGAGAACTGCTTTATGAAAGCTTATCAAAAGATATATATTACCAGGGCGTTATACTTGTCTGGAAATATAAATACATTACCATCTCTTATAATATTTTCCTGGTTGGTTTTATAGTTTCCATCATCGCATTTATAGTAGCTTTTGCACTTCATTAATCAGTTTATTTACTTTTTTGTGTATACCAAATTAAAAAAAATATCAACCTTCATTTTTGTAAGTATACTAATTTGCAGTTGTACTGATCAAAACCAATCTGCAAAAAATATTTATCCGGAAAATCCGGATTATCATTTTAATACAGCCGACAAAATTTGGGAACTACCATCTACTTTAAGAGAAATATCCGGCATTGCATTATTGAATGATTCAATAATGCTCTGTCAGCAAGATGAAAATGGTTATCTGTTTTTTTATAACTTGAAAAATAACCAAATTGAAAAAAAATGGTTTGCCGATGATGCAGACTATGAAGATATTGCCATGGCCAAAAATAATATTTTTATCTTAAGATCAAATGGTTGGATCTATGAAGTTGGAGACAAAAATAACATAGCAAACGCAGTGATCTACAAGACCGGTTTAACGATAAAGAATGATACAGAAGGAATGTGTTATGACAGCTTAACCAATAGCTTACTGATTGCATGCAAAAATCAACCAGGCATAAAAAACGCCGGCAAATATGATAAAGCTGTTTACGCATTTGACCTTGCAACCAAAAAGCTTTCAACAGAGCCGGTATGGATGTTTTCACTAAAATATTTCAGTCCCTCAGCAATCGCTATTCATCCCTTAACAAAACATATTTTTATTTTATCGGCTTCAAAAAAAAAGATCATAAAACTCAATTCAGAAGGAAGAATTCTCTATGAAAATAATTTGAAGAATCCCCAATTTAAACAACCAGAAGGATTAGCTTTTTCAACAAATGGCGATCTGTATATTTCTAATGAAGGGAAATCCGGAAAGGCAAATATTTTACTTTTTAAATATATGTTTTGAACCGAAAGCAATGTTGAATAATCATTGAAGCTACACATTCAGTTAATTAATGATAATTCAATTCCCTTTTAAATAATATATTTTCCACACATCAAAAATTGCTGCAAAATATTTCGTGTATAATATCTTGCACAATGTTTTTGAAAAATCTTAGTGCCTTTTTTTTTAGTTTAATATGTTTTGGATTGGTTTCCCAAGCTCAACCGAAATCTGAAAATAATTCAATTGATCAACAACAATTAAAGTCTCCCCTTAAAGTTGATAACGGCCAGAAATACCAATTGAATATAAAAAGAGCCATCGGTGAAATTAAAATTGACGGTATACTGGATGAAGTTGCTTGGAAAAATATGGAGAAGAAAACCGGGTTCCAACAAAATTTTCCTTATGATACTTCGCAAGCAAATATGCAAACGGAAGTGTACACCACTTTTGATGAAACCAATTTATATGTTGCAGCTATTTGCTATCAGCCAAAAAAATATGTTGTTCAAAGTTTAAAAAGAGATTTTGGAAATGGATCTTCCGATATATTTTTTATTTTGATTGATCCGTTTCGGGATAAATTAAATGGATTTTATTTTGCCGTTTCACCATATGGTGTACAAAAAGAAGCGTTGATATTCAATGGTAATGACCTTAGCGTAGATTGGGATAATAAATGGTTCAGCGAAGCCACACAGCATGAAGACAAATATATTGTTGAAATTGCCATCCCATTTAAAACATTAAGATATAAACTTGATAATGAAAACTTAAATGAATGGAATATCAATTTTTGCAGAAACAATTTATTAATTAATGAAAGAAGCAGCTGGGCCCCAATCGGCAGAAATTTTCGGATGCTCGACATCAATTTTAATGGTACGATGAAATGGGAAGACGCCCCATCTAAACCAGGTTCAAATACTGCTATCATTCCATTTATAACAGCTGGTTCTAATAAAAACTTCATTACCAACACGCCAGTTAAACAAGATTTTGCAGTTGGATTTGACGCAAAAATTGCCCTAAATAGTTCCATGAACTTAGATTTTACGGTAAACCCTGATTTTGCACAAGTAGAAGTAGACAGGCAAATCACAAACCTAAGCAGGTTCGAAATTTCATTTCCTGAAAGAAGACAATTTTTCCTGGAGAACCGTGACCTTTTTGGAAGTTTTGGTACAGATAATATAAACCCATTTTTTTCAAGAAGAATTGGATTGGGGAAAAATGAAAATAACGGACAGAATGTAAAGGTGCCTATTATTGCTGGTGCCAGACTAAGTGGAAGATTGAACAAAAACTGGAGAGTTGGTTTACTGAATATGCAAACAGCAAAAAGTGCAGAATTCGGGTTGCCTTCCACTAACTTTACTGTTGCAGCTGTGCAACGTAGAATTGGTGTGAGAAATAATCTTGGTTTCATTTTCGTAAATAAAGATGAACTGAATAATCAAGCCTCTGCAACAAGATTCAACCGGGTTGCCGGCCTCGATTTTAATCTCGCAGATAAATCGGGGAAATTAAGTGGCAAAACTTTTTTACATAAAACATTTACTCCTCTTAGTCAGAAAGGACAATTTGCCATGGGAACTGAATTTAGATACAACAGCTTAAAATTCAGTATGGATCATAGCCTTTTAAATGTTGGAAACAATTACAAATCTGATGTAGGCTTTGTTCCCAGAAACGGTTATATCAGACAGGAAGGTTCAATGGATTTTATATACTTTCCGAAAGGAACTATTAAAAATAAAATCAATAATTACAGAATCGGACCAGACTATGATATGTTCTATGGTAAGCCTGAAAAAAGGATGACCGATTGGGATGCCGGTATAAATTACAGAATAGGTTTTCAAAACAGTGCGGAATTGTCTGGTAATTTAATACGGTTTGACTATACCTATCTTTTCAATGCATTCGATCCTACCAATACAGGTGGTGCAAAATTACCTGCTGGTAGCAGTTATACATACCGGAGCAACCGAATCAATTTTAGAAGTAATCAGCGAAAAACATTTTTCTTTAATTTAAGTACAAGATTTGGAGAGTACTTTAATGGTAAGATAGCTCAACATCAAACATCTTTAAGTTATAGGGTTCAACCACTGGGGGTTTTTAGTTTGGATGTTAACTATACGAAAATCAATTTACCGGCTCCATACAATGATGCAGAACTTTGGTTAATAGGACCAAGAGCAGAACTTTCTTTCAGCAAATCTGTATTTTTCAATGCATTTCTCCAATATAATAAGCAGGTAAATAATTTTAATTTAAACGCCCGGTTACAATGGCGGTTTAAACCGGTGAGTGATTTCTTCCTGGTTTATACAGATAATTATTTTGCTTTTAATGATGATAAAACTTTTGTGAACAACAGAACAGTACAAGGCTTTCAGAATAAGAACCGGGCGATTATTGCCAAGTTCACTTATTGGTTTAATTTATAGAAATTAGCAAGTGTGTTTTCTGATTTGATTCTTATTTTTGATTTATGAATCATGTTACAAAGCTTTCAGTAAACATCAATAAAATTGCAACGTTACGAAACAGTCGCAATGGCAATAACCCCGATGTTGTAAAAGCAGCAATAGATGCCCAGATTTTTGGAGCAGATGGAATTACGGTACATCCCCGTCCTGATGAACGTCACATCAGGTATGATGATGTAAGAGCCATTAAGCAAATCATCACAACCGAATTCAATATAGAAGGAAATCCAACAGAGCAAAAATTTGTAGACCTTGTACTGGAAGTAAAACCACACCAGGTAACTTTAGTTCCGGATACATTAGGTCAACTTACATCCGACCATGGCTGGGATACCATTAAAAATAAAAACTACCTGGTTAAAATAATAAAGATTTTTAAAAATGCAGGAATACGCACATCTATTTTTTGCGACCCTGTAATTGAAATGCTGGAAGCTGCTGCTGAAACAGGTACAGACAGGATTGAATTGTATACCGAGGGCTACGCTACTCAATACGCAACAGGCAATTGGCCATTGGCGATTGAGCCATACATTGTTGCCGCAAAAAAAGCAAGAGAACTTGGGCTTGGATTAAATGCAGGTCATGATTTGGATTTGAATAACTTGAAATATCTGAAACAGAATATTCCTTTTTTGGATGAAGTGAGTATTGGTCATGCACTCATCTGTGATGCCATCTATCTGGGTTTTGAAAACAGTATTCAACTGTATAAAAGACAATTAAAGTAAGACTTATTCGCAGCCAAGCAACTCACATAATTTATTTTCCAAGTCAGCACCTCTAAGATTTTTACCAACAATTTTCCCGGATGGGTCTATTAAATAATTTTGAGGTATACTGGAAACCTTATATAAAACAGCTACTTCATTATTCCAGAATTTCAAATCACTTAGATGGGTCCATGTCAGGTTATCATCATAAATAGCTTTAAGCCATTTGTCCTTTTGCCCTTCTCTTTCCAATGAAACTCCCAACACGGTGAAGTTTTTATTTTTAAATTTTTGAAAATTTGCCACCACATTCGGGTTTTCATTTCGGCAAGGACCGCACCAGCTTGCCCAAAAATCAAGTAGCACATATTTACCTTTAAACGAAGACAAGGCTACATCCTTGCCAGAAGTATCCTTCTGGATAAAATCAAATGCTTTACTTCCAATGGAACCAAATTTACTTAGCTCAATTTTTTCCAATAACATTTTACCCATATTGGAATTTTTGATTTCCGTATCCAACATTTCATACCTGCTTTCAAGCAGAAACGGATCATCATTCATTTGAGCTGTTACATATAACAGAAATGGAGAAATAATTGATTTTTTATTTGTTTGAACAAAGTTATCAATCTGTTGTTGAACAGAATTGAGAGAACCGGTATATCGGTTCATTAAACTATCTCTCTTTAATCCGGGAGCAGTTGTATTTAATTGATTTGCGCTGGCATTCATTTCTGCAAACAAAGGATCAAAAATCTTTTTAAAATGCTGAAATTCATTATTTGACTTAGATCCGAATATTTTTAAATTAGCTAACTCATGACCTGCTCCGGTTACAGACATGTTGCTGTTTTCCAGGTAAAAATAAATAGGTGGCTCGGTACCGATTGATAAAAAATGCAATGTAGGTTCAACCACTTTCCCTTTTAGCGTAAACTTTCCTTTTGAAATATTTGTAGATACTAATACACTGTTATCATTCGTATTCAGAATTTTTATGTCCATTCCATCCGGTACGTCGGTAATCATACCGGAGATAACAAAGCCAGTATCCGAAACCGTATTTTGTGCAACCAATATCGAGGGAACTAAAAGAAAAAGCAAAAGCAAATTTTTCATCATATCCATTTTATTAAATCAATTTCAACATACAATTATACAAAAAATGGTTAATGGAACAGGCATTTTTGTATAAAATAACGACTTGTTAACGACGATCCGGATTTAAAACAGGTTGTATTTTTTTCACCTCGAATGAATCCTATCCAAGAATTGAATCGATAAACTCTTTGGTTGATTGTTTTATATCCGTTGAATTTTCCAGTTTACGAATAAATGCACTCCCAATAATAGCTCCGTTCGTATAAGCACAAACTGCATCAAATGAAGCTTTGTCTTTTATTCCAAAACCGGCCAGTATCGGATTTTTTAAATTCATTTCTTTCAAACGATTCAAGTAAGACGCTGTTTTGCTAAAATCAATTTCTGTACCTGTAATAGATGAAGAGGAAACCACATATAAAAAACCACTGCTCAATTCATCCAGTTGCCTGATTCTTGCTTCTGAAGTTTCCGGTGTTAGCAAAAAAATGAGGTCCAGTCCTAATTTTGAAAAAAGTGATTTATATTTTGTTTCAAATTCAATGATGGGTAAATCAGGTAAAATCAATCCATCAATACCCAGTTCTTTTGCCTGGGTACAAAATTTTTCCACACCGTATTGCATGATCGGGTTGAGATAACCCATCAGAATTACCGGTATTGTAATCTCGCTTCTGAAATCTTTCAACTGTTCAAACAGTTTGTGAATGGTCATCCCATTTGCCAACGCAACACTGCTGCTATGCTGAATAACCGGACCATCGGCCAGTGGATCACTATAAGGCATACCCAATTCAATCATATCGGCGCCGTTATATTGCAATGCCTTCATTACTTCCAAAGTAGAATCCAGTTTTGGAAAACCGGCAGTACAATAAACATTTAAAATGTTTTTATGCTTTTCAGCTATTCTTTTTTGCAATCTGCTCATTCAATAATTTTTTCCATTTTAATATTACTTCGTTTATAATCTACTTTACCTATCGGTATTTCTACAAAACCATATTTCCGGTACAAATGTATAGCCGGTTGCAATACCGTATTTGAATAAAGAAAGATCCGTGGAGAAGAAAGTAGTTTTGCTTTTTCAATACAAAACTCCATCAACCTATTCCCGATTTTTTTCCCCTGGAATTTTTCATCCACCGCCATTTTAGAAAACTCCAATGAGCCGTCTACATGACGGATAAAAGCAAATGTGCCGGCAATTTCATTTTTTATTCTGGCAAAATAAATCAGGTGGCCTTTTTCAATAAAATATTTTACCGGGTCATCCAGTTGACCTGCATCAATTGGTTCCACATAAAAATATTTTTCCAACCAGGCACGGTTCAGCCGACTGAAATCGGAAGCATATTTTTCTTCGAACTCAATAATTTCAATTTCATTTTTCATCATTCAGCTTTTTCATATACGTAGAAAGATCCTTATCTCCTCTGCCACTTAAACAAATCACCACTACACTATCTTTTTTAATCTTCACATGTTCAGGTATATTGATAGTTGATTTGTCAGTTCCTAAGTTGATTCTTTGCTTCAGTACGGCCTCCATCTCCTTCGGAGAGGGACCGAGGGTGAGGTCTTTAAGCTTCGCCAAAGCATGGGCACTTTCCAATGCAGGAATAATCCCTTCCAGTTTTGCCAATTCAAAGGCAGCAGCTAAAGCTTCATCATCTGTAGCACTTAAAAATTCTCCTCTACCGGTTTCAAATAAATGTGCATGCAAAGGACCAATTCCCGGATAATCTAATCCGGCTGAAATACTATGTGGCTCTACTACCTGTCCATCTTCCGTTTGCATCAGCAAACTTTTACTGCCGTGTAAAATACCCGGCTTACCCAATTGAGTAGTAGCTGCACTAAAACCGGTATGGATACCTTGCCCGGCTGCTTCCACGGCAATTAATTTCACCGTTGGTTCATCCAGAAAATGATAAAATGCACCTGCAGCATTACTTCCTCCACCAACACAGGCAATCACATGAGTAGGTAATTCATTACCTGTTTTTTCCAGAAGTTGTTTACGAATTTCTTCACTGATCACCGATTGAAATCGGGCAACCATATCCGGATATGGATGTGGACCAACCACACTGCCGATAATATAATGTGTATCTATAGGATTATTGATCCAATCACGGATGGCCTCATTCGTTGCATCCTTCAATGTTTTACTGCCACTAACAGCCGGAATCACGGTTGCTCCCAGCATTTTCATCCTTGCTACATTAGGTGCCTGGCGTTCCATATCCTTCTCCCCCATATATACAATACACTCCAGTCCCTTTAATGCACAAACAGTAGCTGTGGCTACTCCATGCTGACCGGCACCGGTTTCTGCAATAATTCTTTTTTTACCCAACCGGATAGCCAGTAATATCTGGCCGATGGTATTATTGATTTTATGAGCACCGGTATGACAGAGGTCTTCCCGTTTCAAAAAAATCTGTGCCTGGTATTTTTCACTCAGCCTTTTTGCAAAAAATAATGGGGTTGGCCGGCCAACATAATCTTTAAGAAGTGCAGTAAATTCCTGCTGAAATTCTTCTTCATAAATTATTTCCAGGTACTTTGTTTTCAGCTCTTCCACATTCGGATAAAGCAGTTCCGGAATATAGGCGCCACCAAAATATCCATAGTAGCCATGTTCATCGGGTTGTTTAAATGTTTGTTCCACCATCCTCATTATTATTTAAATAGTTTTTACGTAAACCTCAAAATATCATTGAATATCAGCATATTATCATCCGTATTAAATATTAATTTTCGATAAGTTTCAGTCTATCACTTCAACCCCATCTTAAATTTCAACACTTTTGTTAGATCCTTCACACCGGGTTCTGTTTCAAATTTGCTGTTAATATCCACGCCATAAAAATCGGGATGTTTAAATGCTTTAATAATCTCCGCATCTTCTTCACCTATGCCTCCACTGAGGAAAAAGGGTTTTTCAATTTTAGCATTTCGGAGAATTTCCCAATCAAACTTCAAACCGCTTCCTCCATAGGTTTCAATCAATTTGTCACCTTCATTTGAGGATGAAGGAACCGCTGTATCAAACAAATAATAATCGCATACTTCGTCAAAATCTTCAATCAGTTCTTTTAAAGTTTGCGTATTATCTCCACCAATTCGTAACACTTTTATGACTTCTACATCATTTGATAATCGTTCACACAATTCCGGCGATTCATCTCCATGTAACTGCACTATTTCCAAACGATACTCGTCAATGATCTGCATGATTTCTTCGTAACTATGGTTTACAAAAACGCCGGCAATCTTCAAATCCAGATCTGCCGAATTCAATTCCTTGCTGGAAATATTATTAGCAACAAACCTTGGAGAATTTTTATAAAAATTCAATCCGGCAAAATCGATATTCAAGCTGTCTAATTGATGCAATTGTTTCATTTGGGTAATACCGCAAACTTTAATGTTCATCTATATTTGTTTTAATGTTTTTACAAAATTTTCAAAAGCCAATCCCGGATCGGTCTCTTTCATAAATAATTCGCCAATCAGGAAACCGTTGTAACCATTTTTTTTAAATAATAACAAATCCCCGGCAGATTTGATTCCGCTTTCTGCAATTTTTATTTTATCTGAAGGAATTTTAGCTGCCAGCTTTAATGCATTGTCAATATCCACTTCAAAGGTTTTCAGATTACGGTTATTGATGCCCACTAATTCTGTTGCATCACAAATATGATTCAATTCTGATTCATCATGTAACTCAAGCAGCGCTTCTAAATTCAATGATCGGGCAAAGCTTGCTAATCGTTTTACTTCTGCGATACTTAAACAAGCAGCAATCAACAATATCGCATCAGCACCAATGCTCCTGGCTTCGACAACCTGGTATTCATGAATAATGAATTCCTTTCTCAGAATGGGAATATGGTTTTGTCGGGCCTTTATTAAATCATGATTGCTTCCTCCAAAAAAATTCCCATCAGTCAAAACAGAAATGCCGGATGCGCCATGTTTCACATAATCTGCACTCACTTTAACAATGTCAGCATCCCCGTTTATCAGCCCTTTTGAAGGTGATCTCTTTTTGAATTCGGCAATGATACCGGTTTTGGATGGATCCAAAATAAATTCCTTGAAAGACAAAACAGGCTTGTTGAAAAACGCCGATTTTTCAAGTTCAGAAATGCTTACTAACTCCGATCTCTTTCGAACTTCTTCTCTTTTATAGTTTATGATTTCATCCAGCATATTCATTTCTGATTCTTTTTTAATTATTCATCGATTGTAATTTCTGTAAACAGGCATACGCTTTTTTACTTTCAAAACTTTCCACAGCAGCCTGGTATGCATCATCATACGCTGCATAATTTCCGGTACAATTCAGTGCCATGGCAGCATTGGCAATCACCACGGCATTTTGTGCCCATGTCCCCTCTCCTTTTAAAATGGTCAGGAATATTTTTGCAGCCTCTTCAATTGTGCTTCCACCTTGTATATCTGCCGAACTTACAATCCGCTTTCCCAAATATTCGGGCGTCAATATTTTTTCGCCTTTGTTCGTTATCACTTTTACATCTCCTGTTAAGGATATCTCATCATATCCATCCAGGCTATGAATGATGGTGAATGCTTTATCGGTTTGCTGCAACATATAATTATAAATCCTGGCCATTTCCAAATTAAACACACCAATCAATTGATACGCCGGTGATGCCGGATTAACCATCGGGCCCAGCATATTAAAAAATGTTCGTACTCCCAGGTTCTTTCGGATAGTGCTAACCGCTTTTAAAGCAGGATGAAATAAAGGCGCATGTAAAAAACAGATGCCAGCTTCTTCTATTTCATTTTTTAATTTTGCATTATCTGTTTTAAATATATAACCCAATTGTTCCATTACATTTGATGCACCACTGATAGATGAAGCTCCATAGTTGCCATGCTTGGCTACTTTTTGTCCGGCGCCTGCAACAATGAAACAGGACAATGTAGAAATATTGAAACTATTTTTTCCATCGCCACCGGTACCAACAATATCCAATAACTGGTAACCATCCAAATCAACCGGCACACATAGTTCAAGCAATGCATCGCGGAAACCCTGCAACTCTTCGATGCTGATACTCCGCATCAGGTAAACCGTCATGAAAGCGGTTATTTCATGTTCGTTGAAAACCGACTTACCAATGTTCACCAGCACTTCTTTAGCCTGTGCTCTGCTAAGTGTTTTGTGTTCGAAAAGTAATTGTAATATTTTTTTCATATGCCCTCCTAAATCCTCCCTAAAGAGAATACTTTGAGTACTCCGCTTTTTGAGATGGTATTGTTAATAAAAAAATTCATGCAAATTTAATTTAAGCGCCTTTATGTCTTTTTGGGCCTAACCAGTTTCTCATAATTTTTTCACCATCGGGTGTAAGAATACTTTCCGGGTGAAATTGAACAGCCTGAATATCCAGTGTTTTATGTTGCATTGCCATGATCAACCCGTTATCATCTGTAGCCGTTACTTCCAGTTCTTTCGGAAAATTTTCTTCCGAAATAACCCACGAATGATAGCGGCCAACTTCAATTCTTTCAGGAAGACCATCAAACAATGGGCAACTGTCAATTTTCAATTGACAATTCATGGCTACACCATGATATACGGTACTCAGATTAACAAGCGTTCCACCAAAAGCCTGACCGATTGCCTGATGCCCCAGGCATACACCCAGTATAGATTTAGTAGCTGCATATTTTTTTATTACGGATAAAAGCAAACCTGCTTCCTCTGGTATGCCTGGCCCCGGAGATAAAATAATTTTATCATATTCAGCTATTTTATCCAGTTCAATCTGGTCATTCCGATACACATCCACTTTATTGCCGGTAATTTTTTCTACCAAATGAACCAGGTTATAAGTGAACGAATCATAATTATCAAAAATCAAAATTTTCATTCTGTAAATATTTATACATTTTGTGCCAACTCAATTGCTTTCTTTAATGCACCCAATTTATTGTTCACTTCCATTAATTCACTTTCCGGATCGGAAGCTGCAACAATACCAGCACCAGCCTGGTATGTCAATGTATTATCCTTGCTCATAAAAGTCCTGATCATAATGGCATGGTTACAGCTTCCATCAAAACCAATATATCCGATACAGCCGCCATAATAGCCTCTTGAATTGGGTTCGTATGCATCAATCAATTCCATGGCTTTGTATTTTGGCGCACCGCTTAAAGTACCAGCAGGAAATGTGGCTGCCAGCAAAGCAAATGGATTTTGTTTTTCCTGTACCCTGCCTTTCACTTCACTAACCAAATGAATGACATGCGAATAATATTGAACCTGCTTGTATTCACTTACTTCAACTTCAGTACAAACCCGGCTGAGGTCATTCCTTGCCAGGTCTACAAGCATCGTATGTTCTGCATTTTCTTTTTCATCGGCTAACAGATCTTTAGCTCTTTGCTGATCAATACTATCATCTCCGCTTCGTTTAAATGTACCTGCTATAGGATGTACAAATGCCAGATTATTTTTAATGATAACCTGTGCTTCGGGTGATGAGCCCATCAGTTTATAATCGCCGTAATCAAAATAAAAAAGATAAGGTGAGGGGTTAACACTTCGTAAAGCCCGGTATACATTAAATTCATCACCAATAAATTTTTGCTGAAACCTGCGGCTTAATACAATCTGAAAAACATCACCCCGCAAGCAATGCTGAATTCCTTTTTCAACCATTTGCTTATACTTTTCATCGGTCATGTTTGAACTTTCCTCATTTTTTATTGCAAATGGAAAGCTGGGAACATCCTTACTTTTAATCAAAGACTCCAAAGCCAATGTCTCTGACTCAATGCCATGAATATGATTTTCACAAATGAACAACTCATCTTTAAAATGATTGATGGCAATTATATACTGATAAAGCCGGTACCGCAAGTCGGCAATTTTATCTTCTTTAATTTTTGTATTGAAATGGATGGTCTCAAAATATTGCACAGCATCATAGCATGTGTATCCATATAAACCTTGTGCAAATTTTTCTTCTTTTATATTGTTGTCTTCAACCGAAAATTTTTGCATAAAGTCCCAAAGTAAACCGGGAACATTTTGAAAACCTTTCCCACTGATTTTTTCCGGATTTTGTCCGGGCATCTTAAATTCAAGCACGGATGAATTGATGACTTCAATACCAGCAATTGCATTGATGCAAATAAATGAATAACTATTTTCAGTAGCATGATGGTCTGTACTTTCCAAAAGAACAGTATCTCTGAACCGATCTCGCAATCGCAGGTAAATTCCAACCGGTGTGTGAATATCCGCCAGCATTTTTTTTACGGTCGTCTTTATTTTTATTTTCTTCATATTATTTTCATCTTGATTATAAAACAAAAAACCCCGATAAATCGGGGCTCATGATATGATTACTTTACAGCAATAGCTTTACATCATCCCCGAAGAGTATGAATTCCACCACCACTGATTATTGATAATTTGTTTCATTGAATTACAAATATGCAAATCTTTTTTTAATTAACTGTATTTTTTTTAAACCTATTTTTTATTCATAGCCAATAATTGAGCTCTCCCTGTTCTTACTTCAGCCACATTTACCATACTGGCTTTATTGCCGAAACTGTTACGCACATAGGAAAGTACATCCGCTATTTCCTGGTCTTTTAAAAAATCATGAGGAGCCATCACGTTATAATAATCTTCTCCATTTATTTCCAATGGTTCATTCATTCCTTTTAATATGACGAATATGAGTTTTTGTTTATCTCCGGTAACCCAAGATGTTTTTCGTAACGGCGGATTCATTCTGGGTACACCACTTCCATCTGCCTGATGACAGCTCAGGCAATTTTTTTCATACACAATTTTACCCCTGTCCATGATTGTTTTTAAAGAAGGTTGTTGAAAGCTCATAAACAAAACACAAGAAAAAACAATACTGAAAGAAACGCCGATTATTTTCATGGAATTATTTGGCTTGATAATTAATCTTCCAGATTTTACCAACCTTGGAATCAGAAATATAAATCGATCCATTGACATCCTGTGATAAACCGCATGGACGATGCTTGGCATCACCCGGACTGATGATAGATTCGGCACCCATAAATCCATCGGCAAAAATTTCATACTTACCGTTTGGCAATCCATCTGCACCAAAAGGAACAAATACCACATTGTACCCGGCTTGTTTCAAAGGAGCCCTGTTCCATGATCCGTGAAAAGCAATGAATGCCCCGTTTTTATATTTTGCCGGAAACTGATTGCCGGTATAAAACATCAGATCATTCGGAGCCCAGTGGCCGGGAAACGCCATGATAGGTTGATCTTTATCGGCACAACGTCCTTGATTTTTTCCATCGCCACCATATTCAGGAGAAAGTAATTTTTTGTTTTGAAACGGATCGAAGAAACAATAGGGCCAGCCAAAATCACTACTCTTCTTTGCCCTGAAAAATTCTTCTGCAGGAATTTCTGCATTTTGAGCATCGGTATACATATCTGGAAAAAATTGTGACAATTGATCTCGTCCGTGCTGCATTAAATAAAGATCATTCGATACATTATTCCAATCCATACCTACTACATGACGTATACCTGTTACATAATGAAAACCATCCGCATAAGTTTGATTGAGTTTATCCACTTTAAATTGCCATATACCTCCGGCGGTTTCTAAAATCGGGCATGGATCCATTCCCGGCGATCCTTTTTGACGATCTTTTTCCTGGCAGGCATTTGAAGGGGCACCTACTTCTACATAAATATTTCCTTCGTTATCTAATGAAATTGCTTTGGAAGCATGTTGTCTTTTACTGACTAATCCGGTAACCAATTTTTCTGGGTTGTCCGAATTTTCAATTTCATTGTTTGCATTGAATTTATACCGAAAAACTTCGTCATCACTCGATGCATATAAATAACCATTCTTAATAACAATGCCCGTACCGGTATAATTACAAAAACTTTTCACTTCCTGGTAAATGCCATTTTTATCGGGTCTTAATTGAACGATGCCTTTTCCAACTTTGAGTTTTTCTAATTTTACAAAAATATCGCCATTACTATTGACAGCAAGATGCCTATTTTTTCCCAACTCTTCAACGACTATTTGGGCGTTAAAATTTGCCGGCAAACTGATACTGTTATCATAACTGATTTTACCTTGATTCCGTTTTACTGTGGCCGTATCATTCGCACAGGAATACAAACAAAAAACAGACGAGCAGGCAACTAAAAGAAGAATTTGTTTCATGATTTATTAATTATAAATTTTATAATAATCTGTCGTGAAGTTATCAACTGTTTATCAATTGAAACAAGAAGCGTTTCTTTTTGCTTAAATAATTTATGAACGGCAATATTTCAAGCAAATCTATGGATTAACTTGCCTTATCAAAACTACATATATGAAAAAAATATCTTCTTTATTTGTAATCCTGCTATTGGTACTTGCCAATAATTTAATTGCACAGGATGCGGTAACATATCAGTTACCACCAAAAGAAATGTCTGATTTATTACTGGCTAAATCCACTCCTTCGGTTAATATTGACAGCAAAGGAGAATGGATGTTGCTGATTGATCGGAACAGCTATCCTTCTGTTGAAGAATTAGCTCAACCCGAATACCGGATTGCCGGGTTACGGATCAACCCAAATAATTTTTCTCCCAGCCGTCAGAACTTCATTAATAATTTCACATTGAAAAATATTAAAACCGGTAAAGAATATACGCTTTCCGGTTTACCGGCAAATTTATTGGCAGGCAATGTATCCTGGAGTCCTTCCGAAAAAAAAATTGCTTTTACCAATACAACCGGGAAAGTAGTGGATTTATATTTCTTAGATGTTGCTACACAAAAAGTTGTTAAGACAAATAAAACTCCATTAAACCTGGTTATAGGCACTGCTTTCATTTGGGTAGATGACAATACCGTTTTATATAAAACCATCATTTCTCCGGCATCCATGATACCAAAAGCATTACTGATGCCAAAGGGTCCAACGGTGCAGGAGAATCTGGGAAAAGCTGCACCCAGCCGCACTTACCAGGATCTGATAAAATCACCGAATGATGAGAATGTGTTTGAATTTTTGGCTACATCGCAATTAGTAAAAAATAATAATGCCGTTGAAACTAAAATAGGAAAACCATCTATATACAGCAGTATGAGTATATCTCCGGATACAAAATATCTGATGCTGCGTACAGTTAAAAAACCATTCAGTTACCTGGTACCTGCATTCGGTTTCAATTCTACCATCGGCATTTATGACCTGGCGGGTAAATTGGTAAAAACCCTTGCACAACTTCCTTCCAGTGAGTTATCTCCATCGGGATTTGATAATATTTTGAATGCAGCAGGCAGATTTGAGTGGAGAGATGACGAAGCTGCTACCATCGTTTGGTCAATGCCGTTGGACAGTGGATTGTACAAAAATAAAATGGAATACCATGATGTGGTTTATTCATTGAGTGCTCCATTTACGGGACAACAAAAAGAACTTTTCAAAACCAAATTTCGCTATGCGGGTATCACCTGGGGCCATGCCGAATTTGCTTTGGTCAACGAAAGATTACAAAGTAAACAAATGCTAAGAGTTAGCCGTCTGAACCCTTCGACAGGCGAGATGGAAACCTTGTTTGAAAGAAGTTCGAATGATGCGTACAGTAATCCAGGGAACCCTGTCATGGCTAAAAACAAATTTGGCAGAAACGTAATTCAGTTAATAGATGGAGGGAAAAAATTACTCCTGAATAACCCAACTGGAAGTTCACCAAAAGGAGACCTTCCATTTTTAGCAAGCTTTGATCTGAGTACAAAAGAATTGAAACATATCTGGCGATGCGAGGAAGGAATCTTTGAAGTAATTACCGATGTTTTAGATAAGGATAAGATGATTGTGATGACCCGTAAGGAAAGTCAGACAGAAGTACCGAATTATTATCTTAAAAATCTGAATGCGAAAACTACCCTGAAGGCCATAACAAATTTCACGAATCCTTATCCGCAATTGGATGGAGTAAAAAAAGAAAAGATTACTTATAAAAGAGAAGATGGAGTTGACCTAACTGGAAATCTTTATTTACCAAAAGGGTATGATTCTAAAAAAGATGGCCTTCTGCCTGTTTTAATCTGGGCTTATCCCCGTGAATTTGAAAGTGCAAAAGATGCCACACAGATCAGGGGATCGAATGACATGTTTACCCGCATCAATGCCGGTTCTCCAATATTCTGGGTTACACAGGGATATGCTGTATTGGACAATGCCGAGATGCCAATTGTAGGTGCTGAAGGCAAAAAACCAAATGATAATTTTATTGACCAGTTAAGAATGAATGCAGAAGCCGCTATCAACAACCTTGCAAAAATGGGTGTTGGCGATCCTAAACGGGTTGCAGTCGGTGGCCATAGTTATGGTGCATTTATGACAGCTCATTTAGTTGCTCATACCAATTTATTTAAAGCTGGTATTGCCAGAAGTGGTGCCTATAACAGAACATTGACACCATTTGGTTTTCAGAACGAAGACAGAACTTATTGGGAAGCTCCGGAACTGTATTATGAAATGAGTCCGTTTAGTTATGCCGATAAAATTAAAACCCCTTTATTAATGGTTCATGGAGAAATGGATAATAATTCCGGTACGTTCCCGATACAAAGTGAACGTTTATACAATGCCATAAAAGGACATGGTGGAACAGTAAGATATATAACACTGCCATACGAAAGTCATGGTTATACCGGAAAAGAAAACCTTCTTCATTTGCTGTGGGAGACTAATACATGGCTGGAGAAATATGTAAAAAATGCCGGTACAAAAGCATTTTAATAATTTAAAGCAACGTTTAAAAGCAGACTCCTCCTTCACTGGGGGAGTTTTTGTTTAAATACTGAAAGTTAAACTGCCTGTTAATCATCAGGATTTTTTTATCTTTGGCATCATATTTTCATATAAGATGAAAAAAATACACTTGAAATATTTTTTACTCTTTGTCGCAGTACTCATATCAACCTTACATCTACAAGCTCAAAAAGTAGAGAGTATACATTTTAACTTATATACCGACAGTTTAAAGAAGGGACAACATAACTATATTAATGTGGATGGAAAGCTAACGAATGGTAAGTGGCTGCCACTTACATCTGCAGAATTAAATTTCAGCAGTACAGCCGGCACTTTTCAGGGAAATGACCTGATCATCCCTGTGGATTTTAAAGAAGAAAAAGTAAAAGTAACTGCCGAATTAAAATCGAATCCTTCTATCAAGAAAGAAATAATCATTTACCTAAAAAAGAATGAAGACCCTGAGTTGAAGACGATGGAAGAGATAAATAAGAAGCAGTAAACGGGATTTCCTTCATATACATTTCATGTCAAAAAATAGTATTTTAATCTGATACTCAACAAAGTAATACATATTAATTATAAGGGATATTTGTTTGATATTCAACAAAACAAACATTGCCTTCAAGTAGTATACAGTTTACTAAGGCGCGACATCGTTTGACTTAAACCGCATATTTCAAAGTGTGTGTTTTTTCTCTGACACTTTTTAAAACATTGGCAGGCTCTCAGTGGCTTGACAAAGACCAAACCAACAAATGAGCTAAAATCTTAAAGAATCTTCTATGAAAATTAGAAGCTCTGCGCTATTGATTATAATTATTTATTACATATTTTGCAATTGAATGAGTTTGCAACTTAGGGAAATGTACCATACTCAAGAGAAATGGAGAACAAGATTAAACTCTCCTATTCCAACTACTAATCAAGATGCTTGGCTTGGAGATGGCTATTATTTCTGGTATTACGAAAATGATGCAGTATGGTGGGGCCGAACCGCAAAAAAAAGAAAAGGATATTACGAAGTGTATAAAGCAACCATAAATTGTGAGAATGTATTAGACACAGTTTTTAACGAAGCTCATTATAACTTTTGGATAGAAAATATTGAAAGAGCTATTGCAAAATTTATGAAAAGTGGAAAAAATTCGTTAACATTAAAATATATTAACGACTTTTTTAATGAAAAAGGATTCTTTGATGGAATTGATGGTGTCTTATTTCAAGATATTAGCGACAACCCCGACAATTGGATTGTTAAAAAGTTCCAATATAAGAAACGCATTCAATTAGCGGTATATAAATTGACAATTATAAGTAACTTTGTACTCGAATTTGAAGCCGAATGCGCCTAAAACGTTGACAATGATAGACTTAAAAAAATTACAAGACAGGTTTGACTCTCTTTTTGAACAAGAAACCGAAGACTCATTTAACAAATGGCTTGAAGACAAGAAAAAAAGAGAAGTTATGGCGTATTTAGGACTGGGTGAAATTGAAATAATGAAAACAAAGCACCCAGTACTTCCTAAAGACTTATTAATAATGCCAATTAAAGTATGTTTTAGTGATCACAAAAATAATATTGCTGGAAATACGCAATATGCAATGGCTGCCTAATGGATGTAAAAGTTCAACCAATATTAAAATTCAAAGGAATTGAAATAGTTAACGTAAATGTTAACTTGATAAATTCATTTAATCATAATGAACAGCCCCCTATTGATTTAACTATTGTTCCAAAAGTATTTTATCCAGAAGATAGCGCTAATGAGTTTACAATCATTGTCGATTTAAAAGTAGCATCAAAAGATTTCTTCAACATTACTATTGTTGCTTTTGGTGGATTTACTTTAAACAAACCAGCAAACGACCCTGATTCAAAACCATTTATTGATGTTAATGCCCCTGCAATTATGTTTCCATATGTAAGGTCTTTTTTGTCGACTTTGACTGCAAACTTAGGTACAGGCTTTCCTCCTATTATTTTGCCTCCTCACCTTTTCCAAGGTGAATTAGAAGTGTACAAGCCTGACCCCAAAAGTGATTAATCTTTCAACCTCGGCAGGAGTTCCAAAAATTATATAAGCAAACTGACTCAGTTATTAGTGGAGGACAAATACAACTCATGATGCAAGAAATAACTGTTACAGCTTCTTTGAAATTAAACCCTTCCGCCTTGGCTTGTATTAGGCCGTTGTTGGTGTTTTTTCCCACCAACAACACAAATATGAAGACTTTAAAACATTTAAAGTAAACTTACAGAAATGAAGATAATGTCGTTGGTACGTTTAACGAATTACTTTGCTGCATAACAACAACGGCGAAGAATTGTATCTCATGGTATATAATTATTCGTTATTCTGCAAAAAATGACTTTCCGAAATGTTTAAAGTGATTTATAAAATAACATACCCAAATGGGAAAATATACATAGGCAAAGACCTTGTTGACTCTTTGAATTATTTTGGAAGTGCTGATAGCAAATTGATTGAGAAGGATTTTACAAGAGAACAACGAAAAGATTTTACAATAAGAAAAGAAATACTTTTTGAAGCAGAGAATCTAACTGATCAAGTAATTAATAAATTGGAAGTTGAATTTATTTTAAAGTATCAAACTAATAACCCGCTTATTGGATATAACCAATGGCCAAAATTTAAAGAAATAACTAATTGACACTTCCACCTTGGTCGGAATTCTTCACTACGCCTTTGTTGCTGTTTTCCTCCTCCAACAACATCGATTCTGATGACATCGAAAACACTTCAAGGATAATTGAAAAAGTGAAATGAAGTTGTTGGCACGCCTTACTTCTTACTTTGCTGTTTAGTCGAGCAGGCAAGGGCATTTCAGCCCAAGCCGCTCCAAGAACCGTACGTGAAAGTCTCCCTTCATACGGCTCGTATTATCCAATCATGCTTTTATTCCAATCTTCCAATGATAAAACAACAATGGGTTTTCTGCTTGTATCAATTGATACTTTTTGTACAACCTGTTCTTGCCCCGTATCTTATATGTGTTCTTCATCCACTTACGGATTAGTTCATTCAAATAATAAAATACGCCATGTGTTTCATCTCTGTTGAACCTTGTATAGTAATTTATCCAGCCCCGTATTTTAGGATTTAGCTTTTCTGCAAACCATGCTAATGTTTGTGTACTCCACTGCGTTCGCAACACTTCTTTGATAGCTGTTCTGATACTCGTTTTAGCTGCATTGCAGATGGCAGCACTAAACACTAACAAGCGGGTTGCTCTGCCAAACTTATCCTTTACTGTTCTTGGTTGAAAACTATAACTCAAAAAGGTGAAACTTTCGCTATCATGCTTTTCGGGACGCTGATAGTTTTTGCAATACACAATCTTTGTCTTTTCAGGATGCAGTGTTAATTCAAATTCCTGCATCCTTGTTTTCAGTTCATCCAGCATCTGTTCAGCCTCTTCTTTACTGCTGCAATGGATTACGATGTCATCAGCGTAGCGTTCAAAAGAACATTGCGGATGTGTTTCATCCATCCACTTGTCAAAGGCATGATGAAGGTAAATGTTAGCCAATAACGGACTAATGACACCACCTTGTGGCGTACCTTTCCTTCTTGCTGCAATGCTTCCATCTTCCTGTTCTACACCTGCTTTCAACCATCTTTCCACGTACATCAAAACCCACTTTTCCTGTGTGTGATGCCCAAGCAATTCCATCATGATACTGTGACTGATGTTATCGAAGAACCCTTTTATGTCCACATCTAACACCCATGCTTTCTGAATACAGTTTCTCTGGCATTGAACAAGTGCATCGTGTGCACTTCTGCCCGGTCTGTATCCAAACGAACTGTTGTGAAAGACTGCTTCTATTGAAGGTTCCAGATAATCTTTTACTACACCCTGTGCTATACGGTCGCTTACTGTTGGTATGCCCAACGGTCTTAAACCGCCTTGCTTCTTTGGAATGAATACCGTTCGTACAGGTGGCGGAAAATAGCTGCCTGATGTCATGCGGTTCCATAGCTTATAGAGGTTGCCTGCCATGTTTGCATCAAACATTGTAATGCTCTCACGGTCAATTCCTGCTCCGCCATTTTTTGACACAACTTTGAGATAGCTTGCCCATACCATCCTTTTACTTACCGGTAATGATTTTGTCATTTCTTCTCTCATCATCCCCGCCGAGGCGGGTTGTTTAAAAATAATTCTGACTGGATAACCGAAGCCCTTCGCTCCATTCCCATTACAGAAACTTCATCACTACTATAGCTTCGTCCGACGCTTCCTGTTGCATCTCCTGCCTAAGGCAAGATTGAGTTGCAGAATGAACTGTAGAATATTCATTGAACAGTCGCTTCTAAAAAAAAAACTTCCTGCAAAGCTTTATTGCACATCAACAGGGAAACCTCTCACGTTTCGTATAAAAGCCTGTGTAAAGCTCCTGCCACCTTAATGCCGGTTGTTCCGTAGCCCGTAAAACAGATAACTGCTACAGTGATCGTATCAACAGTCGGAGATCAATACTTTTAACAACGAGGAGCCGTTTCGACATGTCTTCGGTTGGTTTACTTTCGTTCAGCTTCCTTACACACGTACCTGATTTCGCTTAAAGCAAAACCTTTTGCCTGAACGTTCAGCACCATGCCTTTTAAACACAGCACCTTCAGGTGGTTTGCATACTTCGTCTGTACAACGTATGCGGTAGGCCTACTACCATCTCTTATACAACATTGAAAAGAACTCTATCCTATGTATCTTTTCATTCGTGACACACCCCGCCACGGCACAAACCTGGCAAAAAGAATTAGGAATGACCAGTGAAGATTTGAAAAATGCCAATATGTTTAAAATTTTTGGTAGCAGTTTGATAATTGCCCTGGTTATGTCTTTTGGATTAGCCTTATTTTTAAGTACACATAACAGTGCAGATATTAACTGGAAACTCGGCTTGCATATTGGAACATTAACCGGCGTTTTATTCATAGCCACTTCGATGGCTATGAATTACCTGTATCAACGCAAATCGTTTACTCTTTGGGCTATTGACGCAGGCTATCAGATATTATTTATGGCTATGATGGGTGCTATCCTTGGTGCTTGGCATTAATCACTGCTTTATATTATTGTAAACCCTTTTCAAACTGAAAAGGGTTTTTCATTCCAATAAAAATCATCAGACAGATATATTCAATGAATGTTGCATACAATCTTAACTTTGAAAAATTTTAAACCCGAACCAACTAAAATGAACGAAAAGAAAAACAAAGTAACCGTAGCACAAGCCTTCAAAGAGTTTATCTGGCCAAGAAGAAAAATTGTTTTGATTGGTTTAGTACTGATTATTATCAGCAGGCTTGCCAGTTTGGTATTGCCGGGTGCAAGTAAATACCTGATGGATGATGTGATTGTGAAAAAGGATTTGTATATGCTCAAAATTCTTTTGGCCGTGGTAGGCGGCTCCATTATTATACAATCGATTACTTCTTATTTACTGACCAAACTGCTCAGTGTAGAAGCACAGCATCTGATTTCTTTACTTCGGATAAAAGTGCAGAAAAAAATCCTTTCCTTACCCATCAGTTTTTTCGATAATAATAAATCGGGTGCATTGGTCAGCCGCATCATGACTGATGTAGAAGGTGTACGAAACCTTGTTGGAACCGGATTAGTACAATTAGTTGGCGGGATTCTTACCTCCATAATTTCCCTTGTATTATTGATTAAGATAAGTCCGATGATGACCTTTTATGTTTTGGTTCCGGTATTTTTATTTGCCATTGTTGCCATGAAAGCATTTTCCTATATCCGTCCGATTTTTAAAATGCGTGGCGTTATTAATGCCGATGTTACCGGCAGACTAACAGAAACAATTAATGGTGTTCGGGTAATAAAAGGATTTAATGCAGAAGAACAGGAAAACAAAAGTTTCGAAGCAGGAGTAGACAGGCTATACATGAACATTAGAAAAAGTTTGACATCAACGGCTCTGATCACCAGTTCAGCCACCTTGCTGTTGGGTTTTGCTTCGGCCGGCATCATGGGTATTGGCGGATGGATGATTATTAAAGGAGAAATGACTTTTGGCGAATTTCTATCCTTTACACTATACTTGGGATTTATGATTGCACCGATTGTGCAGATGAGTAATATTGGTAGTCAGTTGACTGAAGCATTTGCCGGATTGGACAGAACCGAAGAGATTATGAATATGGATCCGGAAGATGATAAATCTATCCGGACAATTCCATTAGCTGAAATAAAAGGCAATATAAAATTCGAAAATGTTTCTTTCTCCTATGAAGAAGGAAAAGAAGTTGTTCGTGAAATAAATTTCGATGCTCCATCCGGTTCTGTTACTGCACTGGTTGGCAGTTCAGGTTCGGGCAAAACCACGATAGCCAGTTTGGCAGCCACTTTCATTACTCCCGATTCCGGAAAAATAACCATTGATGGTACCGACCTAAGCAAAGTAATTTTAACTGATTACCGCAAATATTTGGGTGTAGTATTACAGGATGATTTTCTGTTTGAAGGAACCATCCGGGAAAATATTTTATTTGCCAGGCCCAATGCAGGTGAAGAAAAATTAACTGCTGCTGTAAATGCAGCGTATGTAAATGAATTTACCGACAGGTTTGAAAAGGGATTGGATACAATCATCGGCGAAAGAGGAATCAAATTATCGGGTGGACAAAGACAACGTATTACGATAGCAAGAGCCATTCTTGCCGATCCAAAAATCATTATCCTGGATGAAGCCACTTCAAACTTGGATACAGAAAGCGAATCCCTGATTCAGCAAAGTTTGAATGAATTGATGAAAGGCAGAACAACATTTGTAATAGCACACCGGTTGAGCACCATCCGAAAAGCTAATCAGATACTGGTTATTGAATCGGGAGAAATTGCAGAAAGAGGTAACCATCAAGATTTGATTGATAAAAAAGGTCGTTATTATGAATTGTTTACTTACCAGTCAAGAATATAAAATTGTACGGTTATGTTGTAGATTTATACTGTCATTTTAAAATAATAAATCATAGATCATGAACCGTGAAAAAATTATTTTCTTTCGAAATCTTCTTTTCAGAACATTTATAGCAGGAATGTTATTCGCTGTTTTCATTTTTGTTGTAACCTACTGGATGTGGGATGAATGGGCAGCATTCTTAAACAGTACATTTAAAATTGAAGAAAAAGAGTTGGGTAAAATCCTGGTCAATTCTTTTTTAAACATCCGGATATTATTATTTTTTATAGTACTGGCACCAGCCATTGCATTACACACTTTGGTGGGTAAAAAATAAATTGAAATGAGTGTAGAAAAGGCATACAATCAATGGGCTGCGCAATATGATTCGATGGAAAACAAAACCAGGGACCTGGAAAAATTGGCCAAGCAAAAAACCCTGGCTTCCATTGATTTCAATAATGTTTTGGAACTGGGATGCGGAACCGGAAAAAACACGGAATGGCTCATTGAAAAAGCGAGTTATGTTTTAGCTGTTGATTTTTCGGAACAGATGATTGCAAAAGCCAGCGAAAAAATAAGCTCGTCTAAAGTACATTTTGCAAAAGCCGATATCAGCGAGCCTTGGAATTTTTTAAACAAAAAATTTGATCTGATAACATGCAGCCTGGTATTGGAACATATTCAGGATCTGAATTTTATTTTTACTGAAGCATCCAAAGCAGTGTTGCAAAATGGGTTTTTTTATATTTGTGAACTGCATCCTTTCAAACAATATTCGGGCAGCAAGGCCCGATTTGAACAGAACAATAAATTACATGTTTTAGAATGTTATACCCATCATGTTTCCGATTATTTGAATGGCTCGAAAAAAACAGGATTTGAATTAAAAGCGATTGATGAATGGTTCGATGATGATAACCGGACTGAAATTCCCAGACTGATCTCTTTTCTTTTTAAAAAACTATAACCTTGCAGCAAACAATACAAATTATTGTTAGTGGTAAAGTTCAAGGTGTTTTCTTCCGGCAAAGTACAAAGGATTTTGCTTTGAAACTGGGTATTAATGGGTATGTGAAAAATATGGCCAATGGCGATGTATATATAAAAGCTACTGCTGCAAAAGAGTTGCTGGATCAATTGATTGGACAATGTAAAACAGGCCCTGATAAAGCAACTGTGCATTCAATAAAAATTACAGAAATTCCTTTAGAAGAATTTTCAACGTTTAAAATAGACAGGTAATTATGACTGGCTAACTATAAATTATCCAGCATATCGCTGGTCATTTTTTCCAGGTCATATTCATGTTTCCAGCCCCAGTCGTTGCGGGCAACACTGTCGTCAATACTGGCTGGCCAGCTGTCGGCAATTGCCTGCCGGTAATCGGGTTTGTAAGAAATTAAAAAATCAGGTATATGCTTCTTTATTTCTTCAGCTATCTGAGCCGGAGAAAAACTCATGGCTGAAATATTGTAGGATGTTCGGATCGAAATCTTTTCAGCTGCTGCATGCATCAGTTCCAATGTAGCCCGAATGGCATCGGGCATATACATCATGGGTAAAAAAGTATCTTCTTTTAAGAAGCATTCATATTTCTTTTCTTCCAACGCTTCATGAAATATTTCAATCGCATAATCGGTGGTACCTCCACCCGGTGCCGATTTATAACTGATCAGTCCCGGATAGCGTAAACTCCTCACATCTACCCCAAACCGCTGATGATAATAATTGCACCAGAATTCACCGGCATATTTACTGATGCCATAAACCGTTGATGGTTCAATAATAGTTTGTTGTGGACTGTTATACTTGGGTGTGGTAGGGCCAAATACAGCAATACTACTTGGCCAGTAAACTTTATGCAGGTTTTCTTCCCGGGCAATTTCCAATACATTCAATAGTCCCTGCATATTCAGGTGCCAGGCAAGGTTTGGATTTTTTTCACCGGTGGCTGAAAGTATTGCCGCCAGTAAATAAATCTGTGTTACATGCTGCCGAATTACCTGTACATGCAACATTTCTTTGTTCATCACATCCAAACTTACATAGGGCCCGGTTCCTTTCAGCAATTCATTCTCTTCCCGCAGATCAGAAGCAATTACATTATCATGTCCATATATTTTCCTTAATGCCAGCGTAAGTTCCACCCCAATCTGACCGGAAGCTCCTATTACCAATATTTTATCCTTTACCATTGTTTTCTGTTTTGGGTATTTGCAAACCTAAAATAAATTGCTAACTAATAAATGCAAATCTCAGCCATCCAAAGTTGCTGTCAAAGGATTCAAGAAATTTTAGAACTTAAAACTATCTTTGCCGCATGGAAAAATTTTTGACAGATCTGTTTAAGGATCAGGTTTATGATGAAAATAATTTCTTTCTGATTGCAGGGCCATGTGTAGTAGAAAGTCAGGATATGGTATTGGAAATTGCCGAAAAGGTTTCGGGTATTTGTAAAAATCTGGGTATTCCCTATGTTTTCAAAGCATCATACCGAAAAGCAAACCGTACCAGTGCCAGTTCTTTCACAGGCCTGGGAGATGAATCTGCATTGAATATGATTTCGGAAGTAAAGAGAAAATACAATCTGCCAACTACAACAGATATTCATACCAATGAAGAGGCAGCACAAGCAGCCAGGCATGTAGATATTTTACAGATACCTGCTTTTCTTTGCCGGCAGACTGAACTATTGCTTGCTGCGGCAAATACAGAAAAAATTGTGAATGTGAAGAAAGGCCAATTTTTAAGCGGCCCTTCGATGAAGTTTGCAGTTGAAAAAATCAGAAACTACAAAGAAGGGATTGAAAATAATAAAGTGATGCTGACCGAAAGAGGCAATACATTCGGTTACCAGGATATGGTTGTAGACTACCGCAATATTGTATGGATGAAAGAACATGCAGTGCCGGTTATCATGGACTGTACACACTCTTTACAACAACCTAATCAAACATCGGGAGTAACCGGTGGAAATCCCGCATTGATAGGAACCATTGCCAAGGCTGCCATTGCAACCGGTGCTGATGGATTATTTATTGAAACTCATCCTAATCCTTCTTTAGCAAAAAGTGACGGAGAAAATATGTTGCATTTGGACAAACTGGAAAGCCTGCTTGAACAATTGGTGAAGATCAGAAAAGCTGTAAAATAAAAATAGCCCCTGTTTTTCTTCAGGGGCAATTTTAACTGAAATATTTTACTCATCGAAGATCCACCACTTCCACCTTCGGGTATTTTGTTTTATCAAATACAAACATGGCATCTGCCATGATGGAATTAGTTTTCATATTCTTCATTGTATAACTATACCTACTTCCGGAACTCTCCAACACTTTTGTACTGTAAATAGATTTGGCAATTTTATCTACCAAAACATATATTTTATGAAATGGCTTCGACTTGTCTTTTGGCGTCAACTCTATTTCCTGAAAAGACTTTCCGGTAACTTTTTTATCGCCATTCAATTTGTATAAAAAATCTTTGTCGTAAAAATTAGAAAACAGTTTTTGTGGCGTTAAGGATCCGGAAGAAATATCCAGTTTATTAATCGTTACTTCATTGGCATTTTTATCATACGTCCAGATATTTGACCCATCACAAAATATTTCCTGATCACCAAAACTTACCCGGTATTTTGTCGATTTCATAGAAACCTTACCATTTCTGGTAGACAATATTTTACCTGCATTATTTTCAACTTGATAAACGAAATTAGCATTTACGGTTTTAAAAGTTTTAAACTTAGCACTTACGCCATCTAAAACCTTTTTTGCATCTGCATCTGAGGTTGTCTGTGCAAAAGCCAGAAGTCCAAAACTCACAAAAGCAACCAATAAACAAATTTTTCTCATGTGTAATAAATTAATCAAAATCAAGACCTTTTCATTTACTTAAAATAAGTCGGCAAATATAGGTCAATTACAAAAACCTTAAATACAATGAACATGCCTGGAGGTAAAATTCAAGCTAACTTAACAGGCTGCTAACTTTAATTATCGAGATAGTTTTCGAGATCAGCTTCTGTTCTTACCAAAACATCCCTTGCCTTCGATCCCTGGCTGGGGCCAACAATTCCGGCAGCCTCCAATTGATCCATCAATCTTCCTGCCCGGTTATATCCCAATTTTAACCTCCGTTGAATTAAAGAAGTTGAACCAGTCTGATTCAACACAATCAAACGGGCAGCATCTTCAAATAAAGAATCCCGGTCGCCCAAATCCAATTCTCTTGAATCCATATCTTTTTCATCCACATATTCGGGTAATAAAAACGCATTCGAATAACCTCTTTGTTTGCCAATAAAATCAACCACTTTCTCCACTTCAGGCGTATCTACAAATGCACACTGCAAACGGGTTAGCTCTCCATGATGCGAAATCAACATATCCCCTTTGCCGATCAATTGCTCGGCTCCACCAATATCCAGGATAGTTCTGGAATCAATTTTAGAAGAAACCTTAAATGCAATCCGGGATGGGAAATTGGCTTTTATGGTACCGGTAATAATATTTACCGAAGGACGTTGCGTTGCAATAATTAAATGTATACCAACTGCTCTGGCCAATTGAGCCAATCGGGCAATGGGCATTTCCACTTCTTTGCCGGCTGTCATAATCAGATCAGCAAACTCATCAATGACTAATACAATAAACGGAAGGAACTGATGACCTTTCTGTGGATTCAATTTTCGTTTTACAAATTTTTCATTGTATTCTTTAATATTTCGGGCTCCGGCTTCTTTCAATAAATCGTAGCGGTTATCCATTTCAATACACAATGCATTGAGTGTATAAACCACTTTCTTGGTATCGGTAATAATGGCTTCTTCTTCGCCGGGCAATTTGGCCAGAAAATGGCGTTCAATCAAACGGTATACACTCAGTTCTACTTTTTTAGGATCGATTAAAACAAACTTCAGTTGTGACGGATGTTTTTTATAGAGTAATGAAACAAGAATGGCGTTTAATCCAACCGACTTACCCTGACCAGTAGCACCAGCCATTAATAAGTGTGGCATGGATGTAAGATCCACGATGAAGTTTTCATTATCAATTTTTTTACCAATAGCAATGGGCAAGCTGTAATTATTATTCTGAAATTTTTCGGAAGCCAATAAAGTCTTCATACTGACTATACTCTTCTTTACATTAGGCACTTCAATACCGATGGTTCCTTTACCAGGTATAGGAGCAATAATACGGATACCCAAAGCCGCTAAGCTCAATGCAATATCATCTTCCAGATTTTTGATTCTTGAAATTCGTACCCCCGCTGCCGGTACTATTTCATATAATGTTACTGTTGGACCAACCGTGGCACTAATCTTTTTAATGGCAATATCATAATTCAACAAAGTGTTGATGATCTGATTTTTATTTTTTTCCAATTCGCTAACATCCTGAACAATCTTGTCACCACTATACGCTTCCAATAAACTAAGAGCAGGATATTTATAATCTCTTAGGTCAAGGGTGGGTTCATAATTGGGTAATGGATCTGTTTGATGTAGTTCTTCTTCAACCAGGGATTCTTCCGGAACCGTTTTCAATTCAAGTTCAAGGTCGGCCAATGCTTGGATATCACGGTTTTTTACAGAAGGTATCTGTTCAATTTGCTCCTCTTTTTCAATAGCCTCCTCTTCATATTCTAATTCCTGCCGTTCAACCATTTTAAAATCGTTGATTGGATTCTGCAAGTTTTCTGCTGGAGGTATGACAACTATGCCAGAGCCCGGTTTTAATTTATTCCCCGTTGAATTTGAAAGGTCTGTATTTTCATTCTCTTCATTATCTATTATCGGAAACATGGCTGCTTCTGAATCACTTAATATATCAGCTAAGGGTTTCGTTTTTCGTTTAGGCATACTGAACACCGGATTAAACTGCCAGATGATATATGACAACCCTAATACAAATAATAAGCTGGCTGTACCCAGGTTACCAATCATTTTGATAAGCCAATCGCTTATTAAAAACCCTACGGCTCCTCCGTATGAAAATTCGTTGTCGTTTAAAAAGAAAGCCAGCGAAACAGAGAAAATCAAAAGGCCCAATGCTACATAACGAAGATTTCTCCAAACAGAAAAAACTTTTCGGTTGAAAAGCAAATTGATTCCGGCAATGAAAAAGAAACTACATATTAAAAAGGATGCCAATCCGAATCCCTTGTAAATAAAAAAATGAGCGACAAATGCACCTAATCCACCCAT
>JAYWCV010000031.1:0-9324 GCA_043780275.1 Chitinophagaceae bacterium | reverse complement strand
CGGCGAAAAATGCGGAAAGATATTTTGAATACATTGTTTGGTTTTTAAAGTGTTTGGCTAAAGATAATAATTACCTTTATTTGCTTGATTAATTTTTTTTAATGATCGGTTTCAATTTAAGTTTTATGCAAAAAATAATGCGTTGCCTTTTTATCAGTTTCATATTCCTGTCCTGTAATCAAAAAAATACGAATATTGATTTACCGGTTGAATATGATAGCGGATACCAGGCTGCTTCGTTTGCAGACCCCGAAAGAATGGAAAAAATAAGTCAGGCTTTTACAGCCATTGATAAAATTTTTAAAAACTATGCAGACACTAATCATCTGCCCGGCGTTGCGTATGGGTTAGTGGTAGATGGCCAATTAGTTTACAAAGGAAATATTGGCTTCACCGATATTGAAAAGAAAATACCGGTTACGTCTACTTCTTTGTTTCGTATTGCCAGTATGAGTAAAAGTTTTGCAACGATGGCCCTATTGAAACTGCGGGATGAAGGAAAACTGAATCTCGATGACCCTGCATACTATTACATTCCTGAATTAAAAAATTTAAAATATCCCACAGTGGATGCGCCTCACATTACGATCCGTCACCTAATGACACATGGTGCCGGCTTTCCCGAAGACAATCCATGGGGCGATAGGCAGCTTGCAGATAGTGATAAGGACTTGATGGAATTTATTGGTAAGCAGATCAGCTTTTCTAATCCTCCCGGCATTGCATATGAGTACAGCAATCTTGGCTTTGCCTTGCAGGGAAAAATCATCACGGTTGTATCCGGTATGCGGTACCAGGATTATATCAAAAAAAATATTCTGGAGCCATTGGGAATGAAAACCACCACCTATGAATATGGCGATGTTGCTCCCGATAAATTGGCACACGGCTATCGTTGGTTAAATAATAAATGGAATGAGGAAGAATTGTTGCATGATAGCAAAGACGGAAGCTGGGGAGCTATGGGCGCCATGATTTCTTCGATTGATGAATTTGGAAATTACATGGCATTTCATTTATCTGGATGGCCGCCAAATAATGCAAAAGAGGATGGGCCCATAAAAAGAAGTTCGGTCAGAGAAATGCATCATCCCTGGCGTTGGAACAGTTTTAATCCAAATTATACATTTCCGGATGGCAGAACCTGTGCGGTTATGGGTGCATATTGCTATGGGTTGGGCTGGATGAAAGACTGCGATGGTAAAACATATATTTCACATAGCGGGGGCTTGCCCGGTTTTGGAAGCCAGTGGCGCATCATGCCGGATTATGGAATCGGTATTGTTTCTTTTTCCAATCGCACGTATGCACCGATGGGATTTGTGAATCTAAAAATTTTGGATACAATAATAAAAATAGCCGGTCTTCAGCCCATGCAACTGCCCGCTTCAAAATTCCTGGAACAACGAAAAAATGAATTGATAAAAATGTTGCCCCATTGGGAAGGGGCAGAGCAAAGCGGCATTTTTGCCGAAAACTTTTTCCCCGATTTTAAAATTGATAGTTTAAGAAAAGATGCAAGAGGTCTTTATGCAAAGGCCGGAAAAATAATTTCGGTGAAAGAAATGAAAGCAGAAAATCAATTGAGGGGAACTTTTATTCTGGAAGGAGAAAAAACAGATATCGAAATATATTTCACCCTGTCGCCGGAAAACCCGCCGTTGATACAGGAATATCATATTCGGGAAGTTCCAAAGCTGAAAAAATAAACGATTTCTACTCATAAGTTGACTCTGAGCAATGTCATTAAATTAAGGTTTTTTTATTACCCCGGATAAAATCAGCAATAACAAATAAGGCTTTAACCCAAAGCCAGTAAAAAAAATAAAATATCACCGCCCTGAAGCAAAAAAGAACAAATAATTTTTTTTAAAATAATTCAGGAGTATGAAAATTTATTAAATAGTTTAATAGCACAACACGTTAAAATATTAAAACATTTTTACATCAGTCCATAATAGCCTGGTAAGTCAGATCCCTAAATTTTTCAACCACATCGCCATGAGTGCTGCTTTGCAATTGCCGGTAAAAAAGCATGACGATTTTTTCCTTCGGGTCCACCCAATAAGAAGTTGCAAATGCACCACCCCAACTGTAAGTACCGGCTTGGGCTGCTGTGCGGCCACTGCTTTTTTCCGTAATAATCTGAAAGCCTAATCCAAATTTATCATCACCCCGGATAGACAGGTCGCCAATCTGGTTCATCGTCATAATCCGAACTGTGTTGCGGCTTAAAATCCGTTTACCATTATATTCTCCGTTGTTTAAAAGCATTTGCAGAAAAACTGCATAATCATAAATAGTAGAAGATAATCCTGCACCCCCGGAATAATACGTACTGTTGATCAACGGGTAGTTGGAAACGGTAGGTCCGTTCAGCATATTACCCTCTGCTTTCAGCAGTTTACCTAAAGAATCTTCCCTGTATAAATTCACCAGGCGGGATGCTTTTTCTGCCGGTACATAAAAATAAGTGTCTTTCATGCCCAGCGGTTCAAAAATTCTTGTTCTGAAAAAATCATTCAGGTTCATCCCGGAAATAACCTCCACCAAACAGCCAAGTAAATCACTGTTTAATCCATAAGTCCATTTTTCTCCGGGCTGATGCATGAGCGGTAGTTTGGCAAGGCGGTTCATTGCATCCAATAGTTTATCATCCTGCACACCAATACCGGCAGTCAGTTTATTTTTTGCATAAATGGCATTGGCTTCCTTAGTTCCAATTTGCGCATAACCCAATCCGGATGTATGGGTAAACAGTTCCCGGATGGTAATTTCTTTTTTGGCGGGTACCGAAGTATAGGTTGTGTCTGCGGCATTAAATTTATCCAGTACCTGTTGTTTTTTAAAAGCCGGAATATATTTGGAGACCGGTTCATCCAATAAAAATTTACCTTCTTCAAATAATATCATCATGGCCACACTGGTAATAGCTTTTGTTTGCGAAGCAATCCGGAAAATGCCTTCTTTTTTCATGGCCGTTTTTGTATCCAGGTCATTATAGCCGGCGGCTTTGTAATACGCAATTTTTCCATCGTGGACAATCAATGCTACGCCGGCATTCATCCATCCTTTTTGCACCCAGTCATTCATTTCGCGGTCAATTCTTTTTAATCGCTCTGTAGAAAAACCGGCCGCTTCTGCAGTGGTAACAGGAACTATTTTTTGTGCAGATAAGAATGCTATCTGAAAAACGGCAAGCAATAAAAGAATCATGTGTTTTTTCATAAATTATATTTTACAGGAATGGTTTAAGAATGTCTTCTATTTGTTTTATAAGTATTCCAAAGTTTGTATGTGCATTATTATTTAAAAGTATAACCGTTTTGTTTTTATAAATATAGCGGATGATTTGCGTTTTATATCCGGGGTTGTCGCCGGTATGATAAACAATTTTTCCCATTGTTGAATCGGTTCTCAGCATCCATCCAAAACCGTAGTTAGAAAAACTGCCATCATTTAATTTCATTGCTGTAAACGCATCCTGCAAGGTTGATTGCTTTACCAGTTTGCTTGTATATAATGCCCGGTCCCATTTTAACAAATCGGCAGCAGTAGAACTGATGCGTCCCGGCCCTTTACGATTACCCAACCAAATAGTATAATCAGATGAAGGAAATGAATCGGCACGAACATACCTGCCTGCCGGCAAGGCAGGTTGATTTCTTTCTTTTACATATATATGGCCGATGGCAAAATTGGTTGTGGCTTTTTTTTCTTCCAGAGTCCGGATGTCAGTGCTTTTCATTTTTAGCTTTTTGAAAATCCATTGGCGGCACAGTTCTATAAAATTTTTTCCACTTGCTTTTTCTGCTATGCTGGCCAATAATAAATAACCGGTATTGCTGTATTCATATTTTGCCCCCGGCTCAAACAACTTTGGTGATACATATTTATTCAGATACTCTATGCAGTCTGAATTGCCGGCCACTTTTGTTTTATCCCAATATTTATCCATAATATCCTGGTAATCGGGCAGGCCACTTGTGTGTGTGAGTAAATGTCGGATGGTAATTCCTTTATAAGGGATGTCAATATATTTTTCAACCAAGTCATCATAATTCAAAAAATCTTTTTCTTTCAGCATCAGGATAATCATGGCGGTGAATTGTTTTGAAACAGAGGCCATTTCAAATATATCTGATTCCAGCAGAAGGCTGCTGTCTGCAAATTCACGGAAGCCTGTTGCCATATAATAGATGGGTTTCCCTTTTTCTGCAACCAACACTACGCCACTGAAATCTTTTTGCGTAGCAAATAAACTGTCAAGCTGCCTTTGCTGTGCAAAAATGCTGCACGGTATAAAACAAAGAATCAAAAAAGAGTTGCGCAATGCAATGGTCATAAAATATAAATTAGTTGCTGTTCAAAATACGCCCGGGGCCGGATAAAGCTTTCCCGGCTCTTACTCCCAAATGTTTTTCATTATCAACCGTAAGCTCACCATTCACCAGTACAAATTGAAAGCCTTTTGAATAGGCATGTGGATTTTCATAAGTAGAAAGGTCTATCACAGTATTTTCATCAAAAATTACAATATCTGCTGCCATACCTTCCTTAATCAATCCACGGTCTTTCAACTGGAATTTTTGTGCCGGCAGGGAAGTCATTCTGCGGATGGCTTCTTCCAATGTCAATACTTTTTCTTCCCGTACATATTTACCCAACACTCTTGCATTGGTTCCAAATCCACGAGGGTGTGGAGCTCCAAGTCCGAAAATGCGGATACTTGCATCGCTGGCAAACATGTTGAAAGGATATTGCATGATATACTTTACATCTTCTTCACCCATACCATGAAAAACCATGCCGGCGCCGCCTTTCAGCATCATTTCAATAATGGTTTCAGCTTCTGCTGCGGCAGTATGTTTCTTTCCTTTCAACAGGTTTATTTCTTCAATGCTTTTTCCGTTCAACGTTGTGTCGGCACTGTGGTAGGCAACAACAGCATAACTGTAATGTTTCAGTTTACGGTTCTTTAATTTTTTCAGCATTTGCTTAATCACTGTTTTTTTTATGGCTGGATTCTGTAATCTGGCCTTAATAGAGTCAGTACCGTCAGCGAGTATTTCATCCGGTATCAGTGTACTCAATGATGTACTGCTTGCAGTATAAGGATATTGATCTATGGTGACTTCGATGCCTTCTTTCCTTGCTGCTTCAATCATAGCAATGGTTTCCTTGCTGCGTCCCCAGTTTTGCTGGCCGCTTAGTTTGAAATGCGAAATCTCCACCGGTATTTTTGCCTCACGGCCAATAATAAGCGCTTCATTGATTGCCTGAGTTACGCTGTCTCCTTCGTTGCGCATATGAGATGCATAAACGCCATTGTATTTAGACGCCACTTTGGCCAAACGAACAATTTCAGGAGTTTTGGAATAAGTACCCGGAATGTAGATGAGACCGGTTGATATACCAACAGCACCATCCAGCATGGCTTTTTCAACAATGCTTTCCATTTTAGTCAGTTCTTCTTCATTCGGATCACGGTTAGCGGTTCCCATCACTGCTTTGCGTACATCGTTATGACCGATTAAGCTGGCAATATTTACAGATATTCTGACCGAGTCGATCAGCGAAAAATATTTTTTTATATCTACTCTTGAACCGCCGCAATTACCGGTAACAACAGTTGTAACACCATCTAATATAAAATTATCAGCTGTCGGGTTTTTAATTTCTTCGCCTTCAATATGCGTATGTACATCTATAAAGCCAGGCGCAACAATAAGGTTACCGGCATCAATGATGCGTGTTGCCGTATAATTTGACAACTTACCAATAGCTATAATTTTTCCGGATTGAATAGCTACATCGCCATAAAACCAGGAGTTGCCGGTACCATCGATGATGCGTCCGTTTTTAATCAACAGGTCTGCTGTTCTTTGGGCAAAAAGAATTGAAGGAGTAATAAAGAGAATAAGCAGTAATTTTTTCGATATCATTTTCATAATTATTAATTATTAATTCAACATTTATCATTGATTTAACCTTCCCGGCCTATACGTTTTCTCCGCATGTTTCAACACATCTTCTTTATAAAACAACACATCTTTGAACTGACCCTTGCTGTACATTTCTCCCTGGTCGAAAAAATGTTTTGAATTCGGATCACTGCTTTGTCCACCGGCGAGCAGGGATTTTGCGGTAACTTTTTTACCGAATTCAACAGCAGCAATAAAACTGTTTCCACTTACGCCATACCGTTTTTTGGTGCCGGTAAATTGCTGGCTGTTGTATGAGGGTAACATACCCCATGCCGATGAGGCAAAAGCTACCGGGTAACTGGGTTTGCTGTCATCAAATTTGTTCTCCATGTCGGAAGAAATGCGTTGAATGCGGTTGATGTCTCCCCATGGCATTTGCCATTTTCCGTAATCTGTTTCCAATGTTTTGATAGTGGTTAACAAATTACTTAGCATGATATCGGCTTTTGCCGATTTTGCAAAGTTTGTGGTTTTTTCCACTACGCCTTCACCTGTTTCCCTGTTGATACTGCTTTGAATTCGTTGAGCCCAATCAATAGCAAGGGTAGTGGCAATTGATTTTTCAGAGGTATAATAATTCCAGTTTTTTAAAACGGATATGGGTCCGATTAAATAAGCATATAAACTGTCGGTGGGCTTAATTGTTTTTTCAAATGCATGGATAAGTGATGGAAGTAAAATTTCAAAAGCGGACAAATAGGTATTGTAACCGGCAGCTATGACTTTATCAAGGGTATAGGCTTTTTCTTTATCTAAAACCCTGACGGCATTAATACCCCTGAAGTTTTCATCATCCGGAGCCAAGTAGTTTGCAAAATTTTCTTTTTTCGGACTGAATTTTCCGGACACCGTAAAAGCTGTGGAATTACAATTCTGTATCCATCCGTTTTCCGGATTATAGATATACACCGATTCATTGACCGGATGAAAACCTTTCCATTCGGTTGCTGAAGTGGAACCGTCTACCGGTTTGCTCCAGTCGTATTTCAGATCTCTTTTGGGTAAAAAATTGCCGTGCCAGTAAGCGATGTTTCCTTCCGCATCGGCATAGACGGTATTGTTGGATGGGTTGGCACCCATGTCCATGGTTTTTTTAAAGTCTTCAAAATTCTTTGCTTTTGTTCTGGTCCATGATTGAATGAATCCTTTTGTATCGCGGTTATTGTGACGAACACTTAAGTACTGTCCATCCCGTTTTGCCATGATTGGGCCGTGATGAGTGAACAGGGTTTTAAATGTTTTTTCCTGCAGGCCGGATTTGGTCAGAAATTTAACCGTGATATTTTTTTCGGTTACAGGCTTTAGTTTACCATCATATTCATAAAACCATTTGCCATCTTTTTTCAGCAATTTTTCAATATATGCATCCGAAATATCGGCCTGGCTGGAGGTGTGCATCCATCCGCAATGTTCGTTGAAACCCTGGTAGATGAATGGTTGTCCCCAGGTAACAGCACCATATGCATTCAAGCCCTGTTCGCTAACCATATGCACTTCGGGGCGAAAATAAAAAGTTACGTGTGGGTTGATGTATAGAATAGCATTACCCGATGCCGTGATTTTTGGGGAGAAAGAAAACCCGTTGGAGCCGGTCAGTTTTTTATCATCGAATAAATCAACCATTTTCGATTCTTTAGATATCATTGCTGAAGCGATGGCATCATCTTTACCCGAATAGAATTGTTTTAATTCATTAGTACTTATACCAGCAGTACTGATGGCTCCAATACTTCCATCGGTCCACAGCAATGGATACCAGGGTTGAAAACGATTTAATAAAGCCGGTTTTACTGTTGGGTTTTTATATAAATAAAAATTAATCCCATCGGCATAGGCATTCAATATTTGTTTGAGCCAGGGAGCAGTTTTGTTGTAATCCCTGATGGCATCAGCACTGTCAATAACCAGGCGGATTAGTAAATCATTATACAAATCCTTTTCACCGTTTACTTCGGATAGTCTGCCAAGTTTATCAATATAATTCATTTCTATCCGTTTAAAGTCGTCTTCGCATTGGGCATAGAGTAAACCAAATACAGCATCCGCATCGGTCTTGCCATAGATATGAGGAATACCCCAGTTGTCCCGGACAATATTAATATTGGAAGCTTGCTTTTCCCATTTGACAATTTCAGATTTGCTGAATGGTTGTGCAAAGAGTTGTGCAGGTAGTAATATTAAGAGTAAGAATTTTTTCATGGAGTAAATATAAAATTTATTCTAAGTGGAGATCATTTTTGTCGTACCGTTCATAAAATTCATTTTCAAAGGTTATTTTTGAAATACAAGAAATAAACAACATGAACGAACCGGCATACCAACAGTTATTAGCGCAATGTCAAAAAATGATTTTGCCATACATACATCGTACACCTGTACTTACATCGGGTATGCTCAATGAAATGACAGGAGCACAACTGTTTTTCAAATGTGAGAATTTTCAACGTATGGGAGCTTTTAAAATGCGTGGAGCAGTTCATGCCATTTTAAAACTGACTGAGGAGCAAAAACAAAAAGGAGTGATTACACACAGTTCCGGAAATTTTGCCCAGGCCTTATCGCTGGCTGCAAAACTGACTGGTATTACAGCAACCATCGTGATGCCCAATAATGCACCGGCAGTAAAAAAAGAAGCGGTTAAGGGATACGGTGGTACAATCATCGAATGCGAACCGACAGCGATTGCAAGAGAAATACTGGCGGATAAAATTGTTGAAGAAACCGGAGCTACATTTATTCATCCGTCCAATAACCTGGATGTAATTCTTGGACAAGGAACAGCAGCTATGGAACTGATACAGGACTATCCTGACCTGGAAAATATTATAACTCCTGTCGGTGGGGGAGGATTGATTGGAGGTACAGCATTGGCAGCACATTATTTTGGAAAAAATATTTCGGTGATAGGAGGAGAACCTGCACAGATGGATGATGCTTACCGATCCTTACTATCCGGGAATATTGAAACCAATGAACCATCTGCAAACACGATAGCAGATGGATTGAAAACCAACATCGGTGATATTAATTTTCCCATTATTCAAAATCTTGTAAAAGAAATAATCCCAGTAGAGGAAAAAGAAATCATCAATGCATTGAAACTGATTTGGGAGCGGATGAAAATAATTGTTGAACCCTCCAGTGCAGTAGCTCTTGCTGCTGTATTGAAACGGAAGGATCTTTTTGTAAATACAAAAACAGGTATCATCATCTCGGGTGGAAATGTGGATGTGAAAACAGTTGCCGGCCTTTTTTAGTTGTGATAAATCGCCGCATTAGTTTCTTCCTTCTTTTTAAAATAAAAATAAAAAGGTACACCAAGTAAAACCAATCCGAG
>JAYWCV010000030.1:0-6518 GCA_043780275.1 Chitinophagaceae bacterium | reverse complement strand
CCAACCATTGAAGGACCGAAGTTTTATAAACGCAATGGATACTTTTACATTTTTGCTCCTGCTGGCGGAGTCAGCACCGGATGGCAAACAGTTCTTCGTTCAAAAAACATTTATGGGCCTTACGAAAGAAAAATAGTGATGGATCAGGGCACAACAAAAATCAATGGTCCGCACCAGGGAGCCTGGATAAATACACAAACCGGTGAAGATTGGTTCCTACATTTTCAGGATAAACAAGCGTATGGAAGAATCGTTCATTTGCAACCCATGAAATGGATTAACGATTGGCCTGTAATAGGCGTTGATAAAGATTTTGACGCCCGTCCGAACGGTTCATCAGGACGGGGAAAAGGCGAGCCGGTTCTTTTTTTTAAAAAACCGAATATTGGCAAAATTTACCCTCCAATAAATCCTTCTGAATCGGACGAATTTAATTCTACAAAACTAGGATTACAATGGCAATGGCAGGCAAACCCACAATCTAACTGGGCGTTTCCTACTGGCTCCGGTTCATTGAGAATGTTTTCAGTGTATAAAAATGATTCCATAAAATCAGCATGGGATTATCCAAATATTCTTGCACAAAAATTTCCGGCCGAAGAATTTATAACAACCGTAAAGCTTGATTTCAAACCACGGCATGAAAACGAACAATTCGGATTGATTGTACATGGCAGTGATTATGCTTTCATTTCTTTACAAAAAAGAAAAGAGGGAAATTTCATTACGTTTAACCAATGTATCAATGCAGATAAAGGAAATACGGAATCTGAAACAACTATGAAACAATTGAATGGTTCAACAATTTATTTAAGCGTAAAAATTACTACCGGAGCTGTTTGTGAATTTTCTTTTAGTGAAGATGGAAAGCAATTTAATAAGATAAGTAATTCCTTTACAGCAAAACCCGGCAAATGGGTGGGGGCAAAACTGGGCATGTTTTTTACCCGGACAAATATCACCAATGATGCGGGATTTGCTGATGTGGATTGGTTTAGGATAGAGCAGGTTAATTAAAAATTAATAATTAAAAAACAAATTATGGAACGACGAAAATTTCTTGGTTACACTGCAGCAGCAGGTACTTCATTAATGTTGCACCCTTTTGAATCCTTTGCAATTCCGGCAGGTGGAAAAATAAAATTGGCACAAGTGGGTACCGGTCATCGGGGCACAGGGTTCTGGGGTGAAAACCTAATCAGGGATTTTGGTGATGTTGTTGAGTTTGTGGGTTTGTATGATATCAATCCCGGTCGTATGGCACGTGCAAAAAAGATTTACAAAACAGACTGCCCCACTTTCAGCAGCTTTGATGAAATGCTTGATAATGTAAAAGCAGATTACCTAATTGTAACAACAGTGGATTCTACACATGATGAGTTTATTGTAAAAGGATTGGATAAAGGATTCAATATAATTACCGAAAAGCCCATGACCACCGATGAGGTAAAATGTAAGCGTATACTGGATGCCGAAAAACGATCCGGTAAAAAAGTGATTGTAGCTTTTAATTACCGGCACAGTGTACATGCTATGCAATTGAAAGAATTGCTGGCAAAAGAAAGAGTGGGAAAAATTACATCGGTTGATTTTAACTGGTACCTGAATGTGTATCACGGTGCTGATTATTTCCGCCGCTGGCATGGCCGCATGGACAAAGGCGGTTCGCTGTGGGTGCATAAAGCCACACATCATTTTGACTTACTCAACTGGTGGCTGAATAGCGAACCGGTAGAGGTTAGTGCATATGGTAGCCTGGAGCATTATGGAAAAAATAATGCATTCCGTGGAAAAACCTGCAGGGGATGTGAGTATAAAAAACAATGTAAATTCTATTTTGATATTACAAAAGATGAACGCCTGATGGATCTCTATGTAAAAAATGAACAGCATGATGGTTATATGAGAGATGGCTGTGTGTGGAGTAATGACATTGATATTTATGATAAAATGAGTGCCCAGATCATTTATGCAAATGGAGTTACTGTAAATTATTCACTCACCACGTATTCGCCATATGAAGGCTGGCAGATTGCTTTTAATGGTATGAAAGGAAGAATAGAAACATGGGAAGACATTCCTTACATGCAAAAAATGCCGGATGATCAGAGTAAACGCCATGCCATTGAAATGAGTAATGCCGATGATGCCATCCCCGGCGAATTCAGGGAAATATTGGTCATGGACAATTTTGAAAAAACCCATGAAATATTTACTACTCCAAAAATAAAAGGTGGCCATGGCGGCGGCGATATACGTATGCTAAGAAGAATGTTGGTAAATAAAACAGATAACCCGCATAACGTAATGGCAGGTACAAGAGAAGGAGCGATGTCAATCCTGATTGGTATTGCTGCCAGAAAAAGTATTGCATTGAAAAGACCCGTAAAAATTTCTGAATTAACCAACCTTATCCCAATGGCTAAAACACATTGAACAATTAAAAACTAAATTTAATAATTCTTCTTCCATGCCCCTCTCCACAAGGAGAGGGTTGGGGTGAGGCGAAAAAAACGGAAAATGAAAAGACTCTTTATTGTAATAGCATTGTTGATGCCCTTCTTAATAAACGCACAATCAAAACTGGAAAAACAAGTGACGGATGTTGCCAAAGCAACAGAAGAGTTGAGAAAAGCCATGATTGATGCAGATAAACCTGCATTGGAAAAACTAACTGCACAAAAACTCAGTTATGGCCATAGCAGCAGAGTAATAGATAATAAAAAAGAATTTGTTGAAAACCTCGTAAATGGAAAATCGGATTTTGTTACAATCGATCTGTCCGGACAGACCATCAGTATCAGCGGAAAGGTTGCCGTTGTTCGGCATATTCTTCATGCCAAAACCATTAATAATGGAACTGCAGGTGAAACACATTTGCAAGTGCTATTGATCTGGCAAAAACATAAAAACGGGTGGAAATTACTGGCCAGACAGGCAGTAAAAATTAGTTAAACAGAATAGTAGAGTCGTTATCCGTTTTTCGATTGCGTTACCGGTATCGATTGCGTAAATAAACAGATTCAACTAATCGATTAATAACTTTTAAATAGGTAGACTTGTAAGTCGAAATATTAAAAAAATAAAGGCTCATTCATGAAATGTCCATGAGCAAAAGTTCACTCACCAACCGGGATGATTATTTTCATGGACATAACATCTGGCCAAAAAAAAATAAAAATAAACAGATGAAAAGAATCATCATATTTTTTGCTTTCCTTATTCCTTTAATTTCAATTGCCCAAAAGGATAAACTGCCTCTGGTGATAGCACCCAAATTCAAAAAAGACAGTGTCAACATTAAAACGTTTGGTGCCATTGCAGATGGAAATTTTTTGAATACAAAATCCATCAATGCCGCTATTGATGCATTGGCAAAAAGCGGAGGCGGCGTTGTACTTATCCCATCCGGCTTATGGTTGTCGGGCCCGGTTGTTTTAAAAAGCAATATCAATCTCCACCTGGCTACCGGTGCTACTTTATTATTTACAGAAGATAAAAGTCAATACCCATTAGTAAAAGGAAATTGGGAAGGCTTGCCGCAGATGCGCAATCAATCTCCCATATCTGCTACAGGTGCAACCAATATTGCCATCACCGGTAAAGGCATTGTAGATGGCAATGGCGATGGATGGCGGTTGGTAAAAAAAGATAAATTGAATGAATCACAATGGAAAAAATTAGTAGCCTCTGGTGGTGTGCTGAGCGAAGACAAAAAAACATGGTTCCCTTCTGAACAATTTATGAAGGCCAGTAAATTATCCAATCCCGGACAGATAAGTCCTGAAAAAGATGCTGCTTATTATGAGAACATCAAAGATTTTCTAAGACCTAATTTGGTTGTTCTGGAAAACTGTAAATACATTTTACTGGAAGGAGTAACTTTTCAGAATTCTGCAGCATGGTGCCTGCATCCCCTGATGAGTGAGCATTTAACAGTTAGAAACATTACTGTAAAAAATCCCTGGTATGCACAGAATGGCGATGGCATTGATGTGGAGAGTTGTAAAAATGTACTGATTGAAAATTCTGTTTTTGATGTAGGTGATGATGCACTTTGCATGAAAAGCGGTCGGGATGCCGAAGGAAGAAAAAGGGCCATGCCTACAGAGAATGTAACCATTCGGGGATGCACAGTTTATTCATCACACGGCGGATTTGTAATTGGTAGCGAAATGAGTGGCGGTGCCAGGAATATTCATGTCAGCAACTGCACATTCATCGGCGCTGATATTGGTTTACGTTTTAAAACAACAAGAGGTCGTGGCGGTGTAGTGGAGAATATTTTCATTAAAGACATTTACATGAAAGATATTCCGGGCGAAGCGATATTATTTGATATGTATTATGCAGCCAGGGATCCCATACCACTCACAGGAGAAAAGAGAGAATTGCCAAAAATTGAATTTTTACCTATTGACGAAACCACTCCTGTGTTTAAAAATTTTCACATCAGTAATATGTATGTAAACGGTGCAGAGAAAGCCATCTTCATCCGTGGCTTACCGGAAATGCATGTAAAAGATATTGTGCTGGAGAATATGGTCATCCAATCCAATAAAGGAATCGATATACAGGAAGCTACCGGAATTACTTTCAGAAATATTAAGGTTATCAGCAAGGAAACCAACCCGCTGATAGATATAGTGCATAGCGATAACCTTGTTTTTGATAATATAACGTATAAGGATGGGGCAGAGTTATTATTCAGGATAAATGGAGACAGGAGCAATAATATAAAAATAGAAAATACAAATGCTTCTAAAGCAAAAGAGAAAATTAAATTTGAATTAGGCGCAACTGAAAAGGCCGTTAGTTATCAAAATGCTTTACCACAAAAATTAAGTGAAGCCATTGCACAGACAATAATGAAAACATGGACTGATTCCTTTGCTTTAGATGGTAAACCCGCCAAATGGACCTATGATATGGGTGTAATTTTAAAAGGCTTTGAAGGGCTTTGGTTGAACACCGGTGATGCTAAATATTATAATTATATCCAGCAACAGATGGATTTTTTTGTAAAAAATGATGGCTCAATAAAAACCTACAAGCTGGATGAATTCAATATTGACAATGTAAATAATGGCAAGTTACTCCTGCTGCTTTATCGGGTTACGTTAAAAGACAAATATCTGAAAGCAGCCAAATTGCTTCGGGAACAGTTACGCCAGCATCCAAGAACCAATGAAGGAAGCTTCTGGCATAAAAAAATATATCCTTATCAGGTATGGCTGGATGGCTTGTATATGAGTCAGCCTTTTTTTGCAGAATATGCTATGCTTGCTCATGAAGATGCTGCATTCAATGACATTGCCGACCAGTTTATACGTATCGAAAGTCATGCAAGAGATTCAAAGACCGGATTACTGTATCATGCCTGGGATGAAAGCAAACAAATGAAATGGGCTGATCCTGTTACAGGATGTTCTCCCCTTTTCTGGTCACGAGCCATGGGCTGGTATGCCACTGCCTTGGTTGATGTACTCGATAATTTCCCGGAAGATCATCCGAAAAGAAAAGACCTGATCGGCATTTTGAGTCGTTTGGTCAATGCTATAGAAAAGCAACAGGACAAAAAAACCGGGTTATGGCTGGACATCCTGAATTACAATGGGCCAGGAAAAGAAAAAAATTATTTCGAAGCATCTGCAAGCTCTCAGTTCGTTTACACTATAGCGAAAGCTGTGAGAAAAGGTTATCTGCCTGCGGCAAAAATATTAATTGCAAAAAAAGGATATGCCGGCATGGTAAAGAAATTTATCAAAACAGAAAATGGTCAAACCAATTTGTACGGTACTGTTAAAGTGTCCGGTCTTGGCGGTAATCCATATCGTGATGGAAGTTTTGAATACTATATGAGCGAACCGGTGATCATGAATGACCCGAAGGGTATCGGCGCATTTCTATTGGCATCTAATGAAATGGACATGCTTCCAACTTTGTCCTTAGGAAAAGGAAAGACCGTAGTTATGGACAACTATTTCAACCGGGAAACCAAGGTTGATGCCTTTGGAAACAAAGTAGTGTTTCACTACAAATGGTGGGAAAAAGATAATGGTGGATTTTCAATGTTGGGGCAAGTGTTTAATAAATACGGCGTAACAACAAAATCACTGGATGGTGCACCCACTGCAGCCAATCTGAAAAATGCATCCATTTATTTCCTGGTTGACCCGGACTGGCCAAAAGAAAATAAAACTGCGAATTATATTGAACAAAAACACATTGATGCACTTTATAGCTATGTACAAAATGGAGGAGTCTTGGTGATGATGGCCAATGACAGCAATAATGTGGAGTTCAAACATTTCAACGAGCTGGCAGGAAAATTCGGCATCCGCTGGAATGAAAATATGCGGCATGATGTAGTTGATAATAAGTATGAACAAGGGGCATTACCTATTGCAGCCAATAACCCGATTTTCAAAACAGCAAAGAACGTATTCATAAAACAATTATGTACCCAGGATATAAAATCACCAGCTACAAGTGTATACCTTGAAAACGGGGAAGTG
>JAYWCV010000029.1:0-7404 GCA_043780275.1 Chitinophagaceae bacterium | reverse complement strand
CCACTGATCGTTTTAAATATTCCGGAAGTAACTGTAAGGTCTTTACTGAGTGGCTGTTCTTTTATCTGTGCATCAAAATCATTTTTAAAATACCCACTTCCGGCAACTGATGATACAGACTGTTTTACGATTTCCGGTTTCTGCATTTCTGCCTTAGGCTCCGGCTTTTTCTCTTCTTTTATTGCAACCACATCTGGCTTTACCGGCTCTGGTTTTACTACTTCCAATTTAGATTCAGGTTTTTTTTCTTCTTTAACCGCAACAACCACGGGCTTTGCCGCTTCGGGTTTTTCTTCTGCTTTGGCCACTACCAGAAACGGATCTCCAGCCAATAGGTAACCAACGATTAGCTTACTACCTACTGTTACATTATCAGAACTTAGCCGGTTTAATTTTTTGATATCGTCAATTGTATTATTCGAATTAATGCTTACTCTATAAAGTCCTTCCTTTTCACCTACCTTATAATAAATGGCTGTACCAGAGGAAATAGTCTGTGAAAAATTATTTTCTGTCAATGGCAGCCTGATGATTTGACCTAAGTTCAATCCCTTGCTAATGTCTATTGCATTAAATGCTGCAATTTCTGTGGGGTGTATATTATAATTACGTCCAATGCCATAGAGTCCTTCCTTGGCTGCAACCTTATGTTCGAGATAAAGTTTACCGGCATCATTTTTAATCATTAGGTCCTGTGCTGAAACAGACACAGAGATCAAAAGGAATAGAATAAACGAAATATTTAAAAATGCTTTCTTCATCATAATTATTTTTCTTCTACGCAAAGATGCGTAATTATTATAAATCCGGTTTTTAGTAAGGTTAATCATTTTTTAAAAGTGCCGGATCTTTCAATATCCGCCATTCTTTCGGATAATAATTATTGACCCTATTTTTCAAAACCTTCATCCAGCCCAGATTCTTTCCTTCAAACTTAGCCAAAGTCCATCCTATTAATTCTGTTTCCAGTTTCAGATCCCTTCTTCCCAAATATTGCAAGGCTTCCATTTTCTCCAAAACTACTGACTGAAATTCGTCACTGATTTGCAAAGACAATGCCAGAGAGTGAGCAGGAATCAATTCTTCTTTAATAACCTGGCCCATTTCAATACCGAAATGAACGATATTCATTTTCTCCAATACGGCTTCGAATGCATCACTTAATTGTTTTGGTATTGCATACCAGCTGTTTTCTTTTTCAATAAAAGAATACAGATCCACATCCTTCATATATTTTTTAAATACCGGAACATTTTTCTGTGCCTGCTTATTTTCTTTTTTCTTTTTTGAAAAAAGAAAATCATCCCCATCATTTTTCTGAAAACAACTAATAAAGAATCCTTCACCGGCAACTTTATCGGGCCAGAAACGATATCCGAATGCTTCTCTTCTTTCACTAACTACTTCTGTTATTCCCCATACATTCTCTGAATTTAATCTTTTGGAAGATGCCCCCATATTTTCCACGATCCAGTCCATGATTTCTTCATCTTCTTCCTTTGAGAATGAGCAGGTAGAATAAATAAGTATGCCGCCCGGTTTTAGTGCATCCCAAACATCTGCAATAATCCGTTGCTGCCGTTGCGAACAGAGTTGCACATTGTTCAAACTCCATTCGTTGATGGCATCCGCATCTCTTCTGAAAAGCCCGCTGCCACTGCAAGGTGCATCAATCACAATCACATCAAAAAAACCTTGCAGTTTCTGAAAACTCTTTGGATCATTTTGAGTAACAACCACATTCTCTGCACCCCATTTAATCAAATTTTCGGTCAGAATATTTACCCTTGTCCTGATCACTTCATTACTCACCAACAAGCTGTCTTTTGTTATGATGGATTGCAGGAGTGTAGATTTTCCGCCAGGGGCAGCACATAAATCAAGTACGTGGATTTGCTGAGAAAGATCAACCGTTTGCCGCATGGCTTCTTCCAGAAACATACTGGATGCTTCCTGTACATAATAACAACCTGCATGAAATAAAGGATCAAAGGTAAACGATGGCCTTTCGTTTAAATAATAACCATAACCGGTCCAAGGGATTTTATGACTGACTTTATTTGCAAAAATATTTTGTTGCAAATTGATACCTGTTTTCAACGGATTGAAACGTAAAGATGTAATCTGTTCACCGGATGTGTGAACACGAAGAAAAGATTCTTTATTAAAGCCTTTTATTCCTTCTAACGAGTCTAACAATTTTTCTGGCAGCACGGTCAAACTTAAACAAAAAAGTGAAAGGGTTCAATAATAAAAATTGATCTGAAGATTAGATCGACTTACTAAGAAGCTTTTTAAAAATGATTCTATAATTTCCTAATATGTCTATTAGTGGTCGGTGGGACACAGACCACGGTGGACACAATACCTGCTTTTATAGTTCCTCGACTTCTTTGATAAGATCGTGTAATACTTTTTTTGCATCACCAAATAACATGGAAGTTTTTGGGCGAAAAAACAGCTCATTCTCGATACCTGCATATCCCGGTTTCATGCTTCGCTTATTTACAATAACCAGTTTGGCCAGTTCCACATCCAGGATCGGCATACCATATATTGGTGAAGATTTATCCGTTTTAGCAGCCGGGTTCACCACATCATTTGCTCCAAGAATCAATACTACATCTGTAGAAGGAAAATCTGCATTGGCTGTTTCCATTTCTTTTAATTTATCATAGCTCACATCCGACTCTGCAAGCAATACATTCATATGGCCAGGCATACGGCCGGCTACAGGATGAATGGCATAATTGACTTCCACACCTTTGTCTTCCAATAATTTTTCCAGATCGTGACAGGCATGCTGGGCCTGAGCTACAGCCAAGCCATAACCGGGTACAATGAGTACCTTTTTTGCATAAGCCATCACTACAGCTGCGTCATTCAAGGATATTTCTTTATAAGAACCCTGATCGCCGGATTGTGATCCACCGGATGCACTTCCGCCAAATGATCCGATCAAAACATTGGTCAACGATCGGTTCATGGCATTGCACATGATTACGGTTAATATTGTTCCAGCTGCTCCTACTAAAATACCACCGGTCATTATTACTTTATTGTCGTACAGAAAACCGCTACAAGCTGCAGAAATTCCACTTAATGAATTGAGTAATGAAATAACCACCGGCATATCGGCACCACCAATCGGTTGAACAAAAAAGATTCCATAAATAAGTGATAAAGCCATCACTAAATAGAAATACATCAGGTTGGCCGTTTCCATATTCATGATAAACCAAGAGGAAATTCCGATGACCGATGCAAGAATTGCAAGGTTTACCAAATGCTGACCCTTGAAAGAAAAATCTTTTATTGTGCCGTTCAGTTTGCCCCAAGCTACCATACTTCCTGAAAAAGTAATGCTACCCAGAATCAATCCGGCAAATAAAATTGAAATAGTCCCTGCTGAAACATCTGATCCGGAAAACCCTTTATCTGCCATATGATTGAATTCTACAATGGAAATCAATGCAGCACTTGCCCCACCCATTCCATTGAACATGCTTACCATTTCAGGCATGGCTGTCATCTTCACTTTTTTTGCCATTAAAATTCCTGTAACGGTTCCAATGAAAAGTCCGGCAAAAATCCAGGCATGATTCTGAACAGGGCTACCTGTTTCACCTTTATACAGAAAAATTGTTCCGACTATGGCAGCCAACATTCCCAAACCAGCAATTATATTTCCCTGCCTGGCACTAACCGGATTCGACATCATTTTAAGTCCTAAGATGAACGTAACTGCTGCCGCTATATATATTAAAGTAAGTATTGAAACACCCATTCTTTTATTTTTTCTTTTTAAACATTTCCATCATTCTGTCAGTAACAACAAAGCCTCCGACAACATTCAATGTACCCAGGATCACTGCAAGCAGGCCAAGTACCAATGCGGTATAATTATCAGCATCTGCCCTGCCTAAAACAATGATGGCACCAATTATAACAACACCACTAATGGCATTGGCATGACTCATCAAAGGTGTATGTAAAACCGTAGGCACACGGCTGATAACAATAAACCCCAGAAAAATGACCAGTATGAGAATATACATCATCTGTTCATTCGAACTGATCCATTGTAAAATAGCTGACATAATTATTTTGTTTTGTGAATTATAATAATGATTTGATTAGTTCATTCTTTACTTCCCCATCATGTGCCATGCAACAACCTTTCACCAGGTCATCTTCCCAATTTAGGTTGATATTATTTTCTTTATCAATGATTAGTTGCATGAAATTCAGGATATTTTTCCCATATAATTTACTGGCATCGGAAGGCATCGTTGATTGCAGATTACTGTTCCCAATAATACTTACCCCATGATGAACAACTGTTTCATTATTTTTTGTGAATGGCGTATTGCCTCCTGTAGCCGAAGCAAGGTCTATGATGACAGAACCATTTCTCATGGCGTTCAACATTACTTCAGTAATAAGAATAGGTGCTTTTTTACCCGGAACCTGGGCAGTTGTAATGACAATATCCGATTTGGCTATACTCTCTGCAATCCTTGCATGTTGTTTTTGTTTGTATTCTTCTGTTTGTTCAACCGCATAACCACCCGCCATACTAGCATCAACGGCACCTTCTACTTCAATAAATTTCGCACCCAAACTATTTACTTCTTCTTTCACAGCCGGACGTGTATCAAATACTTCTACAACTGCTCCTAAACGCTTTGCTGTGGCGATGGCCTGTAGTCCTGCAACACCGGCCCCCAAAATCAAAACCTTTGCCGGAATAATACTTCCAGCAGCAGTCATGAACATGGGAAAATAACGGCTATAAGTATTTGCTGCCAACAGCACCGCTTTATATCCTGCAATATTTGCTTGAGAACTTAATACATCCATGGTTTGCGCACGGGTAGTACGTGGCAGCATATCCATACTGAAACAGGTCAATCCTTTTTCAGCCCATTCTTTCATTAATCCGGCATTGAACATTGGCTGAAAAACTCCGATGATAATTGTACCTTTTTGAACCCCATTCAATGATGCAGGTATTTGAATGGATAACAGGATATCCGATGAAGCTATTATTTTCTGAAAGGTGGAGATTTTTGCTCCGGCTTTTTCATAATCACTGTCAAAACAAAATGCTGATGAACCGGCATCTTTTTCCACTTGCACGGTAATCCCTTTTTTTATCAGACCAGCAACATGATCGGCCAGCAACGATACCCTGTTTTCTGGCTTTGATTCTTTTAAAATTCCAATAATCATTAATATACTTTGTTTTAAACTTTGCTTTTGAAGATACTGAATAATGAAATCGAATGTTCATTAATTACTATCCCGGAAATAATTATTTCTGAAAACCTATATAAAAATAAATAACTGGTTTACCCAATAACCGGCCATTCATCTTATGCTAAAATAGCTCACTATTTTTTTTTCTTAAAATCGAATGATTACATGTTGTACTTCCTTGAATTCTTTTCGGAAAAAAATTAATCCAACAAAGAAAAGATCGATACTACAGGTAACGGCAGGATGCGATTTAATTTCATCCCAGGCTTCTTCCATTTCTTTACTCCAATAAATGTCATCGAAAATAAAAACAGTATCTGCATGATTATTATTCAAGCACTGTCTGAAATATCGAAGAGTAGGCTCTTTCCGGTGATTGCCATCAAAAAATATTACATCATATTTATCTTCTTCTCCCAATACATTTTCAAGTGTATCGTCAAAATTCCCTTTTATTATGTGAATATTCTGCAACTCCAGATTTGCGAAATTTTGTGTTGCTTTTTCTGCAATAGCATTACTTCCTTCTAAACTTATTACTTGTACATTTTTATTAGCAGATGCAAAATAAGCAGTTGATATACCTAATGAAGTTCCCAGTTCAAGAATTTGTTTTGCTTCGAAATAATTAACCATCCGAAAAAACAATTGTCCGTATTTAGCCGGTTTTGTTGCTGACTTTGCAATAGAAGAAATAGTTCTTTTATTTCCCTTCACTAATACTGAACCAGCTCCAAAGTCTTCTACACCAATGACTGTATCATCATTCAATAAATTCTGTCTGAGTTTTTCGATTCTTTGAAATGCATAATATTTTCGGTCATCATTAAAAACATGCTTGACCAAATTAAAAATAAAATGAGAATGAATGCCGTGCCCTTTTCCATTGGAAGCGGTAAAAAAATAGTGCAGGTATTTGCATGCAAAACGAAATCGGTGAAACATTAGTGATGAATAGTTGAAATTTTCAAATAAATTATTTCCGTTCCCAAACCTGGAATGAATGTTTGTATCCATTTTTATCATCCGATTCACAATCTCGGTTACTGATAAGGTTCCACTTCTCTTCATTCACTTTAGGGAAAAATACATCCCCATCAATTTCTTCGTGTATCCGGGTCAGATAAATTTTTCTTGCCAAAGGCAATGATGTATTGAAAATTTCAGCTCCACCAATTATAAATAATTCTTTCACCTGCAGTTTATGTGCCACTTCAATAGCCATATCTAATGATTGAACTGACTCGACTCCATCTGCCTTCCAGTCACTGTTTCGTGAAATGATAATATTTGTTCTTCCGGGTAATGGTTTACCAATAGACTCATACGTCTTTCTTCCCATAATGATGGGCATGGCCCAGGTAGTGTTCTTAAAGTACTTCAGGTCATTCGGTAAATGCCAGGGGAGTTTATCATCCTTTCCAATAACATTGTTGGAAGACACTGCAACGATTAAACTTACTATCATAATAAAAATTTAATGAACACTAAACCCTAAACTCTAAACCCTAAACTTTTAACTCATAACTCTTAATTCTACATTCCTTAAACCGCCACCGGAGCTTTAATTGCCGGATGACACTGATAATTCTCCAATGTGAAATCTTCAAACTTAAAATCGAAAATATCTTTGACGGCTGAATTCAATTTCATGGTTGGTAATGGAAATAGTGTTCGGCTCAATTGCAGATCTGCTTGCTCCCGATGATTGTTATATAAATGTACATCCCCAAATGAATGAATAAATTCGCCGGGCTGCAAATCACAAACCTGTGCAATCATCAAGCTTAGTAATGCATAGGATGCAATATTGAAAGGCACTCCTAGAAATACATCTGCACTACGCTGATACAATTGACATGAAAGTTTTCCATTGGACACATAAAACTGAAAAAGAACATGACAAGGCATCAATGCCATTTTTGAAAGTTCACCCACATTCCAGGCGTTTACGATCAATCTTCTACTGTCTGGATTTGTTTTTATTTGTTGAATGACTTCAGTGATCTGATCTGTAACTTTTCCATCCAGTCCTTGCCAACAACGCCATTGTTTTCCATACACCGGGCCTAGTTCCCCATTTTCATCAGCCCATTCATCCCATATTCTGACTCCGTTCTCTTTCAGATATTGAATATTCGT
>JAYWCV010000028.1:0-2537 GCA_043780275.1 Chitinophagaceae bacterium | reverse complement strand
GCATCTTTACTTACTTTAACAGTTTTAGCTGCAAAGGAAACGCTTGGTAAAGCACCTAATTTAGTTGCACAAGTTGGAGCTGCTACAACCACTGCAGGGAAACAAGATTTATCAGGACAAGGACATTTTCCTACACCATCTGCATTTACAGGCTGGCAATATGTTGGAGTAATTAATTCTTTGTCTTTACAATCCGGAACACCATCCCCATCAGTATCTAAAGAAACACCATGAGAATCAACTGGGCAACCCTGTGGTGATTGCTCAAGGTCAAACTGATCTGTTACACCATCTCCGTCCGTATCTGGAAGAATCGGCTTCGGTATTCTCATTAAACGAGGATTACGAATCTCGCTGTATGCATAATCCAATGGATTAACCCACCATAGTGGCTCAACAGACTTAGATCCTAATGTAATATTTAAACCAAGAGTTGTATAATTATACGTATCATAATCACGGCTTAATACCGCATCACCTCTTGCATGTTCCTGCCAACGCTGACCATCTAATAAATCATCCTTTGTAATGGTCCATCTGTTTTCCAGAGCCAAGCTCAACCGGTTATTTAATTTGAATGCAGCACCAGCTCCGAAATGACCTACAGGCTTAAATGTTTTACCAAATACTTTTGGACGACGATCACCCTGGTTCTCCGCAGGCGTTTCATACGTATCATCCATCAATGATTTCAATGCATCTCTGGTATCTTTTCTGGTTTTATAAGTTCCTGAAGGAATAGATGCAAAATTATATTTAGCAGAACCCGAATTCAATGCATTAATATTGGTTTCATAAATAGTACCACCTAATCCAAAGATTCCATAAATATTAAATCCGGTTTTAGATTTATGAAAGCGTATGTTATTAAAAGTTACAATACCCTCTAAAGCCAGATCCTGAACATTTGACTTATAATTATAAAAAACCGGTTCAAGAGGAGTATTCGCACTATTGGTTAAAGAAGAAACCATTTGACCTGAGTTTGAACGCAGTGGTGCTGAATAACGGCTCCAGGCAGAATTTTTTGCAAAGTTCTCAGATTGAGTCCATGCCAATCCTTTAGCATTTCCATACATATATTCCATTCTCATAGAAAATATATATCCAAAAGCTTTTCTGATATGAGCACCAAAACCCAATGTAGGAAGCTTTGCAGGCATATCACCACTGATGGAGAAATTACCAACCTTCAATCCAAGCTCCCACTGATTACGTGGTTTTGCAGGAAAATTATAAGCTCCGTTTAAAAACTCTGTATGTTGAGGCATGTTCTTCGCTGCAATAACAGAAGAGTCCTTAACATCGTAATTTGACCCGGCCTGACCAAATACCGCTGTTGAAAACAGCCATACCAAACCAGCGAGTAATAAGATTTTTTTGCTTGCCATAACTAACAATTAAAATTTTGTAAATTTTCTTAATAAGCCCAAAAATATTAATAGTTGACCACAAACCAAAGTTTTATTTTAATTATTTATCTTCATTTCATCGTTAGTATCAATTTATTACGTCAAAAAACACATCTTTTCGTCTTCCTTTTTTGTTTTCATCAATTGATGTGTAAATTGCCGCACTTTACAAATGAACTTATCAGTTAAAACAATCGAGAACGAACTCCGTGATTTTGAATCAAAATTCAAAGACGCTGTACGCAGTAAAGTACCTATGCTTGATCGCATTATGCGGTACATCGTAAACCGTAAGGGCAAGCAACTTCGGCCCATGTTTGTTTTTCTATCGGCAAAACTGGGTGGCCAGGTCAACGATTCAACTTACCGGGCTGCTTCTTTGGTAGAAATATTACATACGGCTACATTGGTTCATGATGATGTGGTGGATGATTCGCTTGAGCGAAGAGGTTATTTTTCAGTGTACGCCCTTTGGAAAAATAAAATTTCTGTATTGGTTGGCGACTACCTTTTAGCCAAAGGGCTTTTATTATCACTGGACAATGATGATTTTAGGATACTTAAAATATTATCGGAAGCAGTTCGAAAAATGAGCGAAGGTGAATTATTGCAAATTGAAAAGGCCAGAACCTTAAACATTTCGGAAGAAATTTATTACGAAATCATACGCAATAAAACAGCTTCCTTATTGGCCTCTGCCTGTTCGGCCGGAATTTGGTCAACATCCAATGATGATGCATTCGCTGAAAAAATGAGAGACTTCGGAGAAAATGTAGGGATGGCATTTCAGATAAAAGACGACCTGTTTGATTATTTCAATAATCATACCGGCAAACCTTCGGGCAACGATATCAAAGAAAAAAAACTGACACTACCGTTAATATATACACTGAATACAGTAGACAAAGAAACAAGGCGTAAAATTATTTATATTGTCAAGAACCAGAATAAAGATTCCAAAAAAGTAAAGTTTGTAACGGAATTGGTAAAGGCAAATGGTGGCATTGATTATGCCATTGGGAAAATGAATGAATTTAAAAAGCATGCCATGCAAATTCTTCATCATTTTCCTGAATGCGATGTTCGTAATGAGTTAGAAGAACTGGTACACTATGTAACCGACCG
>JAYWCV010000027.1:0-11028 GCA_043780275.1 Chitinophagaceae bacterium | reverse complement strand
ACAGGTAGCAATACTTGCCGTTGGAGCCATTAAAAAACGTCCGGTTGTTGTAGAAACACCTCACGGTGACAGCATCGCGATAAGACACATGATGTACCTGTCCATGTCATACGATCACCGGATTGTAGATGGCAGCCTGGGTGCTACATTCCTTACAGCCGTTGCAAATGAATTAGAAAATTTCGATCCGGAAAGAGATTTCTGAATAGTTAAGAGTTATGAATTAATAATTCATAACTCTTAATTATTTTCCTCATTCACGATATATTCTCCGCACACTGCTAAAAAGAATTAATTGGTCGGCGTTCCATATTTTTTATTCTCGAAAGAAAATTTATTCCCCTTCTTCTTAACAACATACAGGTTATCGTATTGCGTTTCCAACAGGTCTTTTGAAATTTTTTCAACTCCGCAAAGTTTGTTGACTATATCATCTACCGTATTGGAATGACCCACGATCAGCACATTTCCTTTTTTAATTTTATTCAGCCGGTCAATGAATTGCATCAATGTATCCCGATGATTATATAATTCAATGTTGATTCCCCGCAAATTGCATAAAGGTTTTGCGGTAGAAATAGTACGGATTGTATTTGTAGAAAAAATGGTCCGGATATTTTTATCCTTCAGGGTTTCCCGGAGTTCGATAGCCCTGATCTTTCCTTCGGCCGACAATTGCGGATCTCCCGAAGTTGACATGGAAGCAGTTGCAGCCGGAATTTCTTTCTCAGCATGACGTACAATAAAAAATGTAGTACTACATGAAGTAAAAAAAAACAAGGAAATTATAAGAAAGAAAATATTTTTCATGAGTTGATTTTTTATTGAGCCATCAAAAATACAAATCGGGAACAACAACTGTTGCCCCCGATTTATTAATTTGATTTTTAGAATGAATTAATCGACAATTTCCAATCCCCATTCTTTTCCTTTTTTCACAGCTGGTACTCCTTCTGTTATCCACTTCGAAGGTTTATCTCCTTTAAGCATATAATCAAAAAACTGCTGCATACGAACCTGGTAATCCCGCATATCCTGACGCTGTGTCAATCCATGCCCTTGCCCATTATAATTAAACATCCAGACTTTTTTCCCTAAGCGGCGTAATGCTGTAAACATTTCAATACCCTGGTACCAGGGAACTGCACCATCGGCATCGTTTGCCATCATCACCATGGGTGTGGTTACTTTATCCAATTTAAATAACGGAGAATTTTCAATATACAGGTTTGGTTTTTCCCATAGAGATGAACCAATACGGCTTTGTCCTTTTTCATATTGAAACTGCCTTGTTACCCCACTCTCCCAACGAATGCCACCATAGGCACTGGTCATATTTGCAACTGGTGCACCAGACCATGCTGCTTTATACATATTGGTCATGGTAACTAATTGTGCCACTTGTATACCACCCCAGCTATGCCCTTGTATGGCGATATTTTTACTGTCAACCCATTTATTTTTAGCCAATGCCTGCGACCCGCTGACAATATAATCATAGGTGTTTTTTGCCTGGAAGCCGGTTATATATTTAATGTCGGGTAGAAATACAAGATAACCTCTGCTTACAAAAAATGAAATATTCATTGCACTGCGAATGGGTGCAGGTGCAATATACCGGTGCAGGCCATCGGATAATTCTTCATAGAAATAAACGATCATGGGATATTTTTTAGTTGCATCAAAATTTTCGGGTTTATACAAAATCCCCTGTGCTTTTTTACCGTTGAAAGCTGTCCAGTAAAACAACTCTGCTGATCCCCAGTTATAATCCTTTTGCTGCAGATTAATGGCTGAAAGCATGGATTCGTTTTGAAGATTAACGGCTGCATGCAGGTCTCCCGGCTCTTTAAATGTTTCCTTTGTATACATGAATACATTTGCATCCCTTGCTTTTTGCGGATTACCAAATAATCTGTTTTCCATTTTCCCGGTCATTGTCGAATTGGAATTACCCAATGTTAAAAAAGCAAATCCGGCTTCTTTTGTAACCTCATTGAATCGTCTTACCAACAATTCTTCATCTAACTTGATCGTTCTTTTCTCAGGGTCCGTTGAAATATACCTGGCCGAAATTCTGTTTACCCTGCCCGAGTTTTGAAATAATACATTCACCGGATTTTTCTTACCTGTTGGATCCAGTTTCCAGATATCGTACCGATCATAAACATACACATCCGCATCACTATCTGACCAACTCATAATACCATATGACGGAGGTTCATCTGGCATATCATATTCCACGTCCCATAAAGGCTTATTAACTTTTTTACTGATGTTGCGGGTTGAGTCTCCATCCCATGCAAAATAATTTTTAGCAACCCGATCATACCACAAAATATATTTACCGGTTGATGATGGAGACGCCTGGCCTTGTAAATTTTTTGTAAGCAATTTTGCAGAGCCATCTTTTACATGGATTGCATAAATATCTTTTCTGGTTTGGCCCTGCCATTGACTTTCAATCCGTTTTCCAAAATCAGTTACACCAACAAAAAAATCGGCATCTCCTTCATTAGCCTGTATAACCTGAGGAATTTCTCTGGATGCCAATTGTACAACATATTTATTTGTCAGGTCATAATAAGCCAGGTAACTACGTCGTAACTCGTTTTGCAGATTAAATAACTGTACTGTTTGCAAATAATCGTCATTATAATGCCAGATATCCAATTTAGGAAAATCCATTTCTATCAATGAAGTGTCTTTGGGAGACTGTAATGGAGCCGTACCAAAAAATAAACGGTTTTCATTTTTACTGAAACTTAAGTTTCCATTTTCACTAATTACCATTCCCAGTTTCATGCCAACCGAATTTCTGTCGGCCAGTAATTGAGCACTGTCCATACCGGCCTTATAAAACCAAACCCGATAAAATTTTTGCAGGTCTTTTGGTTTGGCATCTCTTTCGGCCAGAAAGGCAACCTTGCTTCCATCATCATTCAATACAAAATTTTTGAAATCATTTCCTGAGCGGCTTAATGTATCTACACGGTTACTTTTAACATCATGTAAAAGAACATAGGCAATGCTTAAAGAGTCTTTAGAATTTTTGGTAGTTTCCAGCAATAATTTCTGCCCATTTTTATTAAAATAAAATTCGGTGACAAATTTATACACGACTTCTTTACCAGATTCGAGATTACGCAATACAAGATCAGTCCCTTCAATTGCAGCAGCTGCTCCTCCGGGTTCATCGCCTTCGGCATCAGAAAAATTGGCAAATGCATACTCCTCATTATCATCCCTGCCTTTCTTTTTTTTCTGAATAACATTTTGCTGATTTACCAATTGAATCAACGAATCAATGGTAGTTTTTAAACTATCTATTTTCTTTTTATTTGGATCTGCAACAGGAGCTTTTGGTTTTTCTGCCAGCAGCTTTTTTTCTAAATGATAAGCAACCCAGCCACCGGCTTTTTGCGGCGTTTTATACGCTTTAACGGCCGGAAACTTTAACACATCATTCGAACCCAGGCGGATAATAGCCAAAGAATCTTTCGGAGAATCTTCGGGTTTTTTCTTTTTTATTTTCGCTTCGCGGATATCCCTGAAAAAAGGTTTGATGCGGCAAATGACAAATTTATTGTCTTCGCTGATGGTAGCATTATAGCCACGGGGAATACTTTTTTTATCGCCTGTTTTTACAGATTGAATGAAAAGTTCATTATCACCTTCCTGCACATTCACCGAGTAGACAATCCAGTTGCCATCATTGCTGACAGCCCTTTCACCAATACTTTGCCAGCTGTCATATACAGTATGATCTAATACTTTTTTTTGTGAAAAAGCAAAAAGGAATATCCCTGATAATAGCAGGGAAAAAATAAATTTCTTCATAAGCCTTAATTTAATGAACTAAAATAAGGTAAAGCAGCTTTGCCTGAACAATGAAAGCAAATTATTTTATGAATGGTATAAATATTATACTTTATGTTTCAGCATGCGCAACATCTGAAACAGTACTGCCAGCATAATGATTCCCAAGCCCCAATAAAATCCGGAACCAAATTCTTTGTTTTCTTTTAAAAAAATAAATGCCAGTGCTATACCATAAACTGGTTCCAGGTTATAGATCAGGTTATTGGTAAATGGTGAAAGTTTTTTCAGGGCTTTTAATTGCAGTTCGAAAGCCCAAACAGTACAAACAGCAGCTAAAATCAACAGCCAAAACCAATCCATTAAGGATGGCACTAATTTTTGAGAAGGAAATAAATAGATATAAAAAGGAAGAACCAATGTTAAAAACAACCAACCTCCACCCAGCTCAAAAAGGGTAAGCGTTTTAGGAGAGATCCGTTCTACAAATTGTTTGTTTAATATACTGAATAATACGGCCAGTAAAGCTGAAATAATTCCTAATAAAATACCGGTTGAAAAATTGGGATTGAAACTAAATACCAAGTAGATTCCGGCAATAGCCATGAGGCCTAATAATAATTCAATAATATCAATCCGACGTTTAAAAAACAAAGGTTCCAGTAGTGCTGTGAACAAACCAATGGATGAAAAACAAACTAATGCAATGGATACATTGGCATATTTTATACTGCCGTAAAAACTTACCCAATGCAGAGCCACAATGGCTCCAACTCCTGTAACTTTTATTATATCCGTTTTGGAAATCGTTTTCAGTTCTTTCTTATACCAAAGAATTATACCCAGAATAACAACCGTGAGTAACATCCGGTACCAAACCAACAGTCCTTCATTCAATTGAATGAATGCTCCAAGCAAACCGGTAAAACCGGCCAGGAAAACAGCCATATGTAATTGAAAAAGTGCTTTTTTCATAGAAAAAGCTATTTGTAAAAATTGATCCGGGGCAGGCGGTTATTTACCATCGGTTGCAAATTTCTTATCCTGAACTAAATTATTTTCTGCATTCTTGATCTTTCTTCTGTAATTGGTAAAAAGGCTAAACCAGCGCAATTTCAATACACCAAGAATTCCTTCTTTTACGATGCCTTTATTCATTTTAGAAGAACCTTTTGTTCTGTCCTGAAATAAAATGGGTACTTCTTTAATCCTGAATCCCAGTTTCCAGGAAGCAAATTTCATTTCTATCTGGAAAGCATATCCGACAAAATGAATCTGGTCAAAATTGATTGTATTCAATACTTCATTGCTGTAACATATAAACCCGGCAGTAGGGTCATTTACCGGCATCCATGTTATTAAACGGGTATAGACAGATGCTCCTTGCGATAGGATTATCCTGTCCCATGGCCAGTTTATTACGCCGCCCCCTTTCACATATCTCGAACCAATGGCTACATCAGCTCCACCATATTTACAAGCTTCGTATAGTCGGGGCAAGTCATTCGGATTGTGTGAAAAATCAGCATCCATTTCAAAAATAAATGCATACTTATTTTTAAGTGCCCATTTAAATCCATGAATATAAGCCGTTCCCAGACCCAGTTTTCCTCTTCGTTCTTCCAGGAATAATTGACCGGGATAGTTTGGCTGAAGTTGACGAACGATATCAGCGGTACCATCCGGAGAACCATCGTCAATAACCAATACATGAAAATTATCCTGAAGATCAAATACGGCTTTCAGAATATTACTGATATTTTCTTTCTCATTAAATGTGGGTATAATGACCAGCTTCTCCAATGTAAATCTTATTTGAAAAATGAATTTACTATTATATCAAAATTTCTTGCAAATGTATCTGTTAATTCTTTTTCAACATGGCACGGGTATATATTTCTGTTAGCTTCTGTTTGGTGTGCATCGGAAAATCACCTTTCATCATCCAGTTGTAATACTGTGGTTCAGATTTCAATACTTCGGCGACTGATCTTCCTTTGTATTTTCCAAAATTAAAAACTTCAATTCCTTTTTCCATCACCATTCGCCTGGCAAAATCCACGATTTCATCTTCGCCGATTACTTTTAAAATGGAGTCGATGGAATTACCCAGTTGAGGATAATGACTTAATTGTGCTTCCAGTATTTCTGCAGTTGCACTGGCATCGGCTTCGGCACTATGTGCGTTTTCCAACGTTTTACTGCAATAAAACTTATAGGCGGCACTTAAAGTACGTTGTTCCATTTGATGAAAAATATTTTGTACATCCACCAAACGTCTTCCCTTTAACTCAAATTCCACTTCGGCACGTAGAAATTCTTCCATCAATAATGGAATATCGAAACGGTTGGAATTATAACCGGCAATATCACAATTGTCTAAGAACTGTTTAAATTCCTGAGCCACCTGTTTAAAAGTTGGGGCATCTTTAACCATCTCATCAGTAATTCCGTGAATTTCGGTTGAAGAAGCCGGAATTGGCATTCCTGGATTAATTAACTTCCGTTTTACATTTCTTGTTCCATCCGGCAACATTTTAACGACAGCAATTTCAAGAATACGGTCAATTCCAATATTTACTCCGGTGGTTTCCAGGTCTATGACTGCTAAAGGCTTATTTAATTGTAACATGTGTGATATTTCTTCTTCTTATAAAAAATCGTGAATGATGGTAAAAATAATTAAAACGTAATTAATACGCAGACTTAATTAGTTGTAGTTTAACGAAAACTGCACAATATTTTAAAATCTGAATATATTTGCAAAATAATCTGGACGTTTCTTCGTTAATGTAAAAAATATCTATTACTATGAAAAATAAGGTTGTTAATGCATTATTGCTGATTCTGTTTACAGTAGCAATATCTTCATGCTATTCCACAAGAAAAAGCGGATGTCCCGGTAATCCGACTTATAGCGCAAAATTCAGAGGGTAAAACTCACCTATTTATATAATGATTTGGAAACAATTAACTGATGTAAATCAATTAAATGATATTGTTAAAAATTCAAATGTCAAGGCACAAGTAATTTTTAAGCATAGTACCCGTTGTTCAATCAGCAGTGTTGCGCTTAATCGATTCAACAAAGTTGACAACCCAAAGAATATTGATTTTTATTTATTAGACCTTATCAAACATCGATCTGTTTCTAATACTGTTGCTGACGTTTTTAAGGTGCATCATGAATCTCCCCAGGTATTAATAATTGTAAATAATGATTGTATTTATGATGAATCCCATCTGGCCATTTCTGCAGAAGACCTTTTTGAACAGGTTCCGGAGTAAATAAAACCCAGAACCTGTTTCCTTCCCTTTCATTGATATTTTTTAAGTTATTGCTCAAAATCTGAATTCAGCTTTTTCTACTAACCTGTATCAATAGGTTTTATCCTGATAAATTTCATTCGGAAATAATATCTTCTTAAAATATCTCCATTCAAAACCATACAAATTATAGCTTACGCATAACAGTAATCATAAAAAAGCAAAACAGTCCAAATTCATAAAGCTTCATTTTGCCAACTAACAATTTCTTGCTATATTGAAAATGAAAATCCTCCTGTCTGCGAAGCCATATTCAAACTAATCTAAATTTAAATGTAATATGTGTACAGTTAGAAGCATCTTAAAATCAAAAAGCAACGTCATTTATTCAGTTGCACCCGACTGTATTGTTTATGATGCATTAGAAATAATGTTTGAAAAAAACATCAGTGCCTTACTGGTGATGCAGGATGAAAAACTGGTGGGAATTTTTACAGAAAGGGATTATGCCCGTAAAGTAGTTTTAAAAGGAAAGGCTTCCAAAGAAATCAAAGTGGAGGAATTAATGACGTCGAACTTAATTACCATTTCAATAGATTCCAACATAGAAGATTGTATGAAGTTGATGACCAATAAATTTATCCGGCACCTGCCTGTTTTAGAAGATGGTGAACTGGTTGGATTTATTTCCATAGGTGATGTAGTGAAGAACATTATTGATGAACAGAAATTCATTATCAAAAATCTGGAACATTATATTACCCATTAATAATTATTCAAAAATCACCCTCATAAAAAAGACCTGCTGAAATTCAACAGGTCTTTTTCGTTATCCGTGGAGACGAGGGGAGTCGAACCCCTGTCCAAACATATTCCCCAATAGCTTTCTACATGCTTATTCCGGCATTATTTGTCGGGAAATAAGAGGAACCGGACACACCGATTATTTCCTTAGCTGAATAGTCTTTCGCAGTCATCACAGCCTTTGCCTGCGGCAACCTGTTTTCTTTTTGAGTCGGCGGTGGAACTTGCTAACAGGTCTACCCGTTCACACGGCCCAAATGACTACTTAATCACTGATTAAGCGGCCATGGCATACTGAGTATTGCCAGTTGAGTTTTTCGTATTCAGATTATCCTGCTAATTACGCAACGCAGGGCATGCTTACACTATCAAAGATCTACGCTGTCAAAACCAAACGTCCCCAAAATAAAAACGGGCTTTATTTTTTTGAGCGATACGATTAAATAAATTCTTATTCAATCTACCTCAGCAAAATTAATTCTTTATACTAAACCGATTATTTAAATAATCGCAAAATATCCAACCCTAATGCATAAGCCATCAAACCAAGTAATAAGAACATCCCAAACATTTGAGCATATTCCATAAACTTATCTCCCGGTTTGCGACCAGATACCATTTCAACTAAAGTGAATAAAGCATGTCCACCATCTAAAGCAGGTATCGGCAATATATTCATGAATGCAAGGATAATGGAGAACAAGGCTGTCATCATCCAGAAACGTTGCCAATCCCAAAAGCCACCAAACATTTTTCCGATACTCACAACACTTCCCAGGTTTTCATTCACCTTATGTTCTTTGGATGTAAATAATAAACGGATACCGGTAACATAATCTTTCAGTCGCTCCACACCATAGGTCATACCGGCAGGGATGGATTCCAATAAAGTATAATTCACTTTTTCAGTTACAAAAAATTTATCCATGGTTTTTGCATAAAAACCCACACCTCCATCTTCTTTTAATTTCACAGAAGCAGTCATCGTATCCATATTATTTCTGATGAATTGAACCGGAACAATTTGTCCTTTAAATTCTCTTTTTATTTTTTCAAATTCATTATAATATGTAAATGGCTTTTCGCCTAAGCTAATCAGTTGGTCAGCTTTTTGGAAACTGCCTGACGTAAATTCGATTTCACTACTTAAGCTATCAACGATAACCGGCATCCTGGGTGATACAAATCCTTTCAATTGGCTTTTTGTCAGTTTACTGATAAATCCTTCGGGCAAAACAATGGATGTGTCCACCCCATCTCTTTCAATAATTAATGTTGCTTTTTCGGCTAACATCATATCTTTTGGAAGTGTATTAATATATACTAATGGCTTATCATTTACCTGCTTGATGATGTCTCCATCTTTCATACCAATGGATAGTGCCAATGAGTCAGCAGCCAACCCATAAGTTAAGTTTTTAACCGGCAATCTTTCTTCTCCCCAGTAAAATAATATACCGGCAAAAATGATAAAAGCCAACAGAAAATTTACAACAACTCCACCAATCATTATGATCAAACGCTGCCAGGCCGGCTTGCTTCTGAACTCCCATGGTTGTGGAGGTAATTTCATTTGTTCTTTATCCATGCTTTCATCTACCATCCCGGATATTTTTACATACCCACCTAATGGTATCCAACCGATACCATATTCTGTTTCTCCTTTTTTCTTTTTAAAAATGGAAAACCAGGGATCAAAAAACAGATAAAATTTCTCGACCCGGCAACCGAACCATTTGGCCGGAATAAAATGACCCAGTTCGTGTAACACAACCAGAATAGAAAAAGACAGAATAAACTGCCCAATATTGGACAATGCAGCGGACCAGTTAATAGCTAATAAAATCATGATGTAAAAATAATTATGCGAATATCTGCTATCTGTGATTCATTATTGAATTTGAAGATAGCTTTGTGAAGATTTTTTGAAATAATCTGGAAAACAAATTTTATAATTTAATAATATCGGCAGCAAAACTACGTGCCTCACCATCGCTTTCAAAATATTCTTCCAGCGTTGGTTTTTCGATGAATGGAATTTTTTCCATAGTCCGTTCTATCACATCGGTCATATCTAAAAACCCAACTCTGTTTTTAAGAAAAGCGTAAACGGCAATTTCATTGGCTGCATTTAATATACAAGGTAAATTACCTCCCTTATTCATGGCTTCCATTGCCAGGCTAAGATTTCTGAACGTCTTGTAATCCGGTTCTTCAAAATTGAGAGTACTTATTTTTTTGAAATTATACCGGGGGAAATCATTTTTAATTCGCTGAGGAAAAGCCAATGCATATTGGATCGGCAATTTCATATCGGGCAATCCCATCTGTGCTTTCAAACTTCCATCTTCAAACTGAACCATGGAATGAATAATACTCTGTGGATGAATGACTACCTGAATCTGTTCTGTTTCCAAATTAAACAACCACTTGGCTTCAATCATTTCCAACCCTTTATTCATCAGGGTTGCAGAGTCTATTGAAATTTTTGCACCCATGGTCCAATTGGGGTGTTGCAATGCATGTTCTCTTTTTACATTAACCAGGTAGTTGGGTTTGCGTCCAAGAAACGGACCTCCGGAAGCAGTTAAGATTATTTTTTCAATTTTATTTCTTGATTCTCCAACCAGGCATTGAAAAATGGCTGAATGTTCGGAATCAACCGGGATAATTGGCACCCTGTTTTTTATAGCTTCCTGCATGATGATATCGCCTGCAACAACCAATGTTTCCTTATTGGCAAGGGCAATCGACTTTCCGGCCCTGATCGCATTCAACGTTGGTTTAAGACCGGCAAATCCCACAATAGCTGCAATCATCATATCGTAGCAATCCATAGCAGCTACTTCTTCCAAAGCCTTTTCTCCGGCAAATACTTTTATATCTGTTGAAGCAAGTGCATCTTTTACTATAAGATATTTTTTTTCATCTCCGATAACAACCAGATTCGGATTGAACTTCAACGCTTGCTGAATCAGCAATTCGTCATTACTATGTGCCGTTAAAATTTCTGCCGAAAATTTATCCGGGTTTGCTTCAATGACTTCTAAAGCCTGTTTGCCAATTGATCCGGTAGATCCAAATAAAGCAATTCGCTTTTTTGCAGATTCATTATTCATTAATAAAAATCATTTTATT
>JAYWCV010000026.1:0-3214 GCA_043780275.1 Chitinophagaceae bacterium | reverse complement strand
TGGCAATGACAGTTCCACAGTAATAGAGATATTACCAGGTGTACAAACAATGGAATTCCGTAAACTAGACGATTCAACGGAATTACAAATTCTTGCAGGCAATGTAAGACTCAAGCAAGGCAGTACTTTTTTTTATACTGATAGTTGCGTAATTAACAGTCGGCTGAATATTTTTGAAGCTTTTGGAAAAGTACATATCAATGACGCAGATACGTCGCATATTTATGCTGATTATTTAAAGTATAAAATAGACAAACGATATGCCTACTTTAATAAGAGAGTACGGATGACAGACGGCAAAGGAACCCTAACAACTGAAAACCTGGAATATGATGTCAGTACTAAAATCGGTATATATAAAAACGGAGGTAAGGTTGTTAACCAAAAAACCATATTGACTAGCAAGGAGGGTTATTATTATGCCGACATCAAAGATATTTATTTTAAAAAAGATGTCATCCTGAATGACCCCGGATTTAATTTGAAGACTGATTCCTTATTATACAATACCCAAACCGAAACGGCCCGGTTTATCAGTGAAACTATTATTCGGGACAGCAGCAACCGAACAATCCATACAAAAGATGGATTTTATAATCTCAAAACTAAAAAAGCAGAGTTTGGAAGACGTCCCGTTATTAAAGATGGAGGAATAACTATTTCGGGTAACAATATTGCCATGGATGATGTGACAGGTATTTCTCAGGTCATTGGAAATGGTATTATCCGGGACTCTGTTAATAACCTGACCATTATTGCAAACGAAATTTTCAGAAACAATAAAACCGAATCTTTTCTGGCAACTAAAAAACCGTTGATGATCATTAAGCAGGATAATGACTCACTATTTATTACTGCAGACACCCTTTTCTCTGCCAGATTATCCGACTTAAAAAAATCGCTGAAAGACAGCACTTCAAGCATTTCGAAAAATGCAACTGATAGCAGCAACCGATATTTTGAGGCCTTTAGAAATGTCCGTGTTTTTTCCGACTCCTTGCAATCCATCAGTGACAGTCTTTTTTATTCATTTAAAGATTCAACATTTAGACTGTATAAAAATCCTGTTGTGTGGGCCAATAAAAATCAGATAACCGGAGATACTATTTATCTGCTAACGAAAAATAAAAAAGCTGACAAACTAGAAGTGCTTAAAAATGCTTTTATGATTAACCAGGTTGATAAAGATCAGTTTAACCAAGTTAGTTCATACCGTATCGATGCATATTTTAATGCAGGCAATATTGATTCTTTAAGAGCAAAACAATCTGTTGAAAGTATTTATTATGTAATTGATGAGGATAGTACTTATATCGGTGTCAACGAATCGAAAGCCGAATTGATGGATATTTATTTTTTAAAAAGAGAATTGAACCGGATTGTTTACCGCAGTGAGGTGAGCGGAAAAATATGGCCAATCCGGGAAAAATCTTCTTCCGAATTACGGTTAAAAAACTTCAACTGGTTAGAAATAAAAAGGCCTAAATCAAGATTTGAGCTTTTTGAATAATACTTAAAATCCCAAAACGGCATGCTGTAATATATAAACCGCTGCTCCACTGAAATAACCTATCAAGGCTAACCAGCTAATATTTTTCAGATACCATATAAAATCTATTTTTTCCAACCCCATGGCTGCAACTCCTGCGGCAGATCCGATAATTAATGCGCTTCCACCTGTACCTGTACAATAAGCCAAAAATGTCCAGAAATAATGATCGGTGGGAAATACAGACAAATCATACATGCCCATGGAAGCAGCCACAAGAGGCACATTATCCACAATGGAGGAAAGCAAACCAATACTCATTACAATGGCATCCTGATTTTTAATGGTGCTATCCATCCATCCAGCTACATCGTTTAAAATATGAGTTGATTGCAAAGCTGAAATAGCTAATAATATGCCTAAGAAAAATAAAATACTTGGCGTATCTATTTTACGCATGACATAACCCACCGTAAAATTTTTCCGGTCTTCTTCATCTTTATCCGAATGAATTAATTCGGTGATGATCCACATAATACCCAAACCAATCAACATACCCATGAATGGGGGTAAATGAGTTAGTGTTTTAAAAACCGGCACCATTAACATACAAGCTATACCGGTAATAAATACTACTTTTCTTTCAAAAGCTGTAGAGGGTGTTGCTCCTCCAATTGAGTTTTTCAATGTTGGTTTTTCCACTTTACCTTTTATCTGAAACCGTAAAATAAAAAATGGAACTAAAAAACAAACAAGGCTTGGTATTATAAGCTTAATAATAATGTTCAAGGCAGTTATCTGCCCACCTATCCAAAGCATGGTGGTGGTTACATCACCAATCGGAGACCAGGCACCACCGGCATTAGCTGAAATGACAATAAATCCGCAAAACAATAACAGGTTTTCCCGCTTAGTCATCAGCTTACGAATCAAAGAAATCATTACAATGGTTGTTGTCAGATTATCAAGAATGGCTGAAAGGAAAAAAGTAAGCAAGCCTACTATCAATAATAATTTACGGATGTCCGTAGTTTTAATTCTCTCTGTAACAAATTCAAATCCATCATGAGAATCTATCAACTCTACAATAGTCATGGCCCCCATCAAAAAGAAAAGGATTTGGGATAAATCTCCCAGATGATGAATCAGTTGTTCAGTTACCAATTCTTTATCTGCTGTAAACAAAATGTAAATAGTCCAGCATAATACACCGGTAACCAAAGCTGTGGCAGCTTTATTAATTTTTATACTATGTTCAAATGCGATAGCAATATAACCAAGAACAAAAGTTAAGATGATTAAGATGATCATATATGACTTTATGAAATTTTGAGAAACCCAATTGCCGCAATATAGTCAAATAAATTTTTTAGAAAGTGCGAACTAACAGGCATCTTTTTCGTTATACTTGCAAAAACAAAAAATGAAAAAGATTTTAATCATTTTTATACTTTTCATCTCTTTCAAAACCAATACATTTTCGCAGGATTATAAAACTGCTTTGGGCGTTCGGCTAAGTTCTGCTGGTCCTATCATTAACAATTCTATTTCTTTAAAACACTTTATCAATTCTACTATGGCAGTAGAAGCTTTACTTTCTATATCGGACCCTACTGCTATAGGTATCTTAATTGAAAAGCATAAACCTTTATTTGGCACTTCGTTGAGTTGGTATAAGGGAGCAGGTGCATATATTGGTTTTAATACCGAATCGAAATTTGGAGC
>JAYWCV010000025.1:0-3366 GCA_043780275.1 Chitinophagaceae bacterium | reverse complement strand
CCAGCAAAACATAATAGAATGAACAGAGCAGACCCAGGGAGTTTAGGTATAAAAATTCTTATTCAATCTGGAACTTACAATTAAAAATCATTAGCTTTCATTACGATAATTTTCATTTCAAAGAACAGTAAATACAAAAACGATATCAATTTCATTTTATTCATTTAAAAAAAATAAAAATATGAAAGCATCAAAATCAATGCGGGTTTGGTTTGCATTTATGGGTATACTACTTTGGTTAGGTATTTATTTTACTGGCTTCTCAATAGTAAACTGGCTCATTTATGTTCCGGCAGCTGGATTTGCCTTTGCTGCTATTACAGGTTTCTGTCCAAGTCAAATCGGAATCTTTTCCGTATTTGATAAAAAAGAATAAACGTTGGTTCTCATTACACCGTTACTGCTGTTCCGTCCTCCCGATATTGTTATTGGTTGCCCGGCCAACAACAAAAACTGTTCTAATATCAGTGCCTTTTTTCCATAGTTCTTCGTGCCAAAAACCGAAAAACAGTGTTCACATTTACATTGTTGTCAAACAATGGTTGCTGTTTTATTCTGACAACTATTTTTTAATATTATCTCAAACTAAAAAGACCGGCGATCGTCATGATTGCCGGTCTTAAATTTCTGCAATATTTTTTTATTTCTTCTCCAATGTTGGGTAAGCAATTCCCAACTGCTCCAGGTAACTGCTGTATTTGGAAGGATCGTAATAAAACTTCTTTAATTCCGGCCGGTATTTCTCCATGATTTTCTGATTCAAATGTATAGCCGGAGGATGGTCTTTTTCTACAAAGGAATTATACTTCACGTCCTTGGTTTGTACATTGTTGAAATAATCCCATGCATCAGTCAACAATTTTTTGTCGGTCAATAAATCAATGAGTGTAGATGCCACAACCTTGCTTCCGGCTACTACTCCTTTATGTGCAATGGGTGTAGCCATAGCAATGGCATTAGACCAATGATGGCCAGGTAAACCCGGAATGTTTGATGGGAATCGCAACACAACAGTAGGTACATTCCAGCCAATATCGGCAATATCATCCGAGCCTCCACCCCATGAAAACTGTACCGGTCCATTTATGGAATCCAGCTTGGAATCCAGACCGTCTATTATCTTGCCCCGGTTATCTTTTTTGGGAGCACTCACCAGCTTCTGAACGGCCCTTGCCAGTTCCTGATCTTCCTTACTCCAAATTGGTAGTCCGGTATGTTGAATATTCTTGTACATGGCTTCTGCAATGGCTTTGTTGAAATGCCCTGGCCATGCAGTTCCCAGCAATTTATATTTGAATGTCGTGTTTGTCATAGTTGCAGCTCCGTTTGCAATACGGATGGCATCATCGTACATCGATTTAATGTCATCATAATTTCTTTCACGCAGATAATACCAGACAGCAGATTTTGAAGGAACCACATTGGGTTGGTCGCCACCATCAGTAATTACATAATGCGAACGTTGTGTTGGTTTCAGATGTTCCCTTTTATAATTCCATCCTATATTCATCAATTCTACTGCATCCAATGCACTACGGCCTCTCCATGGAGCACCGGCTGAATGGGCTGCACTTCCTTCAAAAGAAAACTCAACGGATACTAAACCATTTCCTCCCGAATCGCCCCAACCAACGCCCAAATTATCGCCAACATGGGTGAAAATACAGGCATCTACATTCTTAAAATATCCATCCCGGATATACCAGGCTTTTGTACCAACCAACTCTTCGGCAACACCTGGCCAAATCATCAAAGTGCCGGGAATTTTGTCACGGTCCATAATATTCTTCACTTCAATGGCAGAAATAATAACCAAAGGGAGTCCGGAATTATGTCCTTCACCATGGCCGGGAGCACCTTCTACAATAGGGTCTTTATATGCAACGCCGGGTTTTTGAGAAGCCTTTGGTATGCAATCAATATCACTGCCCAAGGCAATCACCGGTTTGCCATTTCCCCATGTTGCCATCCATGCTGTAGGAACCCCTGCTATACCGTATTCAACTTTAAATCCATTTTTTTCCAGAATGCTAGTTAGGTATTTAGATGATTCGGTTTCCTGAAAACCCAGTTCAGCAAAACTGAAAACCATATCCACCATTTCCTGTGCCATCTTGGATTTTTGATCAATAGCTTTTACCAATTCAGCTTTCCATTTTTCAGTTGGAGAAAGGCTGACAGGTTTTTTTTGTGCATGTAAACCAATTGGAAAGACCAGTAATAAACAGGCAAAACCAATCAGACGATTTTTTAAAGATTGCATAGCAGTTATTTTATTTTTTGAAAATAGATTTTTTAAATGAATCTCTATACAAATTCTTTCAGCGAACCGGACAATAAACCGATATTTCGTTTCCAAAGTAAGTGATTTATTGATTGAGTTTTTAAAGCAATACTTTTTATGAATAGTTTGCAAAGGGTAATCGAAAGAAAATTACCTAGCTCAGGTTAAATAAACCGGTAATTACGAGTTACAGGTGAATGCCTGTAGCCCACTGGAATGTTCATAACTATGTGCTAAAGAGGTGTAAAACCAAAGCTTCAAAAATTTGGATGAAAGGCATTTTGAATAGTATCTTTATTGTCCAATCAAGAGGTTGAAATCCGTTAAAAAGATGGAAACCAATTGAACGGAAGCATCAGGTTAAAAAGATTACGAAGTAAGCAATTATGAAGTAAGATATAAACTTGGTGCTTTTTTTATGCCTATATTTTTCATTCTAATTAGCAGATCCAAACCGCAATAAAATCTATTTAGCCTTTTTTATAAATTCACGGATACCCCGGTATATTTTATCTGCCACTTTGCGTTGAAATTTTTCATCCCGAATTTTTACCTCGTCTTCGGCATTGCTTAAAAAAGCAATCTCAACCAGTGTATTCATAAAGTCCGTCGGACTGTTCAACATAAAATTAAAGTGTCCAATATTGCCAAACTCCTTCAAGTCGGCTTCCAACATCTCCTTCAAAATAGCCATTGACAAAGGCCGGAAGCCAATGTGTTTGTAGTATGTGCTAACACCTTTTGCATTGGTATTGGAAGAAGAGTTTAGATGTAAACTAATGTGAATGTCTGGATTTTGTTTTTGAAGAAAAAGCACCCTGTCATTATTATTGAAATTGGTATCTGTAGTACGGGTCATGATAATGGTAGCACCTTTTCTACTCAGTCTTCTTTCCAACTCATTCGCAAATTTAAGTGTCAAATCTTTTTCAAGTGTTTTGGAGTTAAGTCCACTTGCTCCGGTATTGCTACCACCATGTCCTGCATCAACAGAAATTACCAGATCTTTGACCCGCAATTTTTTAGGTGGATGTTTTACAGCTATGGTCAAGGATTTGTTCCGGTAACCGATCGAGTAACCC
>JAYWCV010000024.1:0-2613 GCA_043780275.1 Chitinophagaceae bacterium | reverse complement strand
CCTCGGCCATGCTTATGAACCGGTGGTAAAAGCTATCCAGAAGAAGGCTTTTGGTTCCACCTCATTTGGTGCACCAACAGAGTTGGAAATAGAAATGGCCGAACTCATCATCAGTATGGTGCCCAATGTGGATTTGATAAGAATGGTTAGCAGCGGTACCGAAGCTTGTATGAGTGCATTGCGGCTGGCAAGAGGATATACCGGCAAAAATAAGTTCATCAAATTTGAAGGGCATTATCATGGCCACGCAGATTCTTTTTTGGTAAAAGCAGGAAGTGGCGTAGCGACGTTGGATATACAAACTGTACCCGGTGTTACTGCCGGAGTTGCTAATGATACATTGAATGCAGCCTACAATAACCTGGATGAAGTAAAGAAATTGGTTGAAGAAAATAAAGGTGAAATAGCTGCCATTATTGTAGAGCCTGTTGCAGGAAATATGGGTTGCATCATTCCCCAACCCGGTTTTTTAGAAGGACTGAGAAAAATTTGCGATGAGGAGAATATTGTTTTCATTTTTGATGAAGTGATGACAGGTTTTCGTTTGGCTGCCGGTGGTGCACAGGAAAAATTAAACATCAAAGCCGACCTTGTTACTTACGGAAAAGTAATTGGCGGTGGTATGCCAGTTGGTGCATTTGGCGGAAAAAAAGAAATTATGCAACACATTGCTCCGCTCGGAAATGTTTACCAGGCTGGCACATTAAGTGGAAATCCCATTGCCATGATTGCCGGTTATACCATGCTTACTGCATTAAAAAACAACCCATCTATTTATACAGCGCTGGAAGAAAAAACCATTTATTTAAAAAATGGATTGGAAGAAGTATTGAAAGTATGGGGCCGTCCTTATGTCATCAACCAATTAGGTTCCATGATCAGTATTCATTTCAGTGATCATGCTGTAACAGATTTTGCAACTGCTTCATCGGCCAACAATGAATTGTTTAAAGAATATTTTCATGAAATGTTGAAGAGAGGAATCTATCTTCCACCTTCGGCTTTTGAAAGTTGGTTTTTAAATAATGCGCTGACTTATGAAGACCTGGATAAAACCATCCAGGCAACTGCCGAATGCCTCAATTAGGTTTATGCGATAAATAAAAAACTTTTTAAAATTTGAAAGCTCTGGCATTTGCAGGAGTTTTTTATACAAATAGTTTCATTTCAGCAAAAATGCAACCATATCTGAAGAGAAAGAAATGATGATATAAAATTGAATCTTAATTTAAATCAAGCTTAATTGCAGAATGAGTTAAATTTGCAAACATTTTAATTTTGACCTTAAATCATTAAATACGAGCACATGACAACTGTTATAGTTCCTGTAGATTTTTCCGAAACTTCATTAAATGCAGCACGTTATGCGGCAAAATTCCTAGTTGGACATTATGGCGCAAACATTATCTTATATCACAGTTATGCCGATGAATCGGAAGCATTAAATACTACTGAAAGCCTTGAAGCGTTGAAAAAAGAACTCATGAGTACATATCCGGTAAAAATGGAAATATTGGCACATCATGAAGAAGATTTTGTTCCCGGACTAGAAAAAGCTGCACGTCATCGAAAAGCTGATCTGGTGATCATGGGCATTTCCGGAAAGTCGGCATTTTCACAGGTTTTATTTGGATCAAATACCTTGAAAATGGCTGAAACCAAAGCTTGTCCGGTGTTGATAATCCCTGAAAATGCTTCTTTTACACAGATGAAAAACGTGATGCTTACTTCCGACTTTAAGGATACGCTGAACAGTACACCTTCCGGACCAATAAAAGACTTCCTGAATGTGTACAAACCTAAATTACATATTGTAAACGTAGATAAGGATCATTATATTTCCCTGACCGATCAATATGAAAATGAAAAACAGGAAATGAGAAAACTTTTGACAGAGTTTGATCCCGAATTTTATTTTATGCGTTTGTTTGATGTTGGAGAAGCCATCAATTTATTTGCCAATGACCTGCATATTGATCTGATTATTGCGGTGCAAAAAGACCATTCATTTATGGAGAAACTATTAAAAACCAGCCGGACCAAACAACTCACCTATCAGAGTAAGTTACCCATCCTGATCATTCACGAATAAAATTTTATAACAGAGATAGATTTTAAAAATTACAGACTCAGGTTATTAAGATGAAAATGAGTATGGTTAAGGATTTGCAGAATGAACAGTCAAATTCTCTTAAACATTAAGAAAATAAAATTGATAAAATTGAAAATTTATTTGGGTAAAAAAATCTAGCCCTTATCTTTGCACTCCCAATCGAAAAAAAGGGAGTTTAGCTCAGCTGGTTCAGAGCATCTGCCTTACAAGCAGAGGGTCGGCGGTTCGAACCCGTCAACTCCCACAAAAATTCAAAGCCCTAGTCATTCAGGGCTTTTTTATGTGGATACTCTATATTCTATATTCCGCCAATCGAGACCGCTTTTATACCGGTTACACAGGTGATGACTTCATTGAAAGATTGAGAAGGCATAATTCAGATCATAAAGGTTTTACAGGAGGGGGTTGGTGATTGGAAAATCGTTTACAAAAAGGAATATGAATTAAAGAATGAAGCTTCCAGGAAAGAAAAAGAAATAAAAAATTGGAAAAGTAGAAAA
>JAYWCV010000023.1:0-3669 GCA_043780275.1 Chitinophagaceae bacterium | reverse complement strand
GCATCATCGGTAGCACCGGTTGATGCATGCCAGGAATCAAGGTGTCCGCCCAGCATCACAATTTCTTCTTTTAAATTTGGATCGGTTCCTTTTATTTCGGCTATTACATTATATCCTTTCAAATCATCACTAAAAAATTTTGTTTTCACATCAGCTTCTACATTTACCGGAATTCCTGCACTAATCAAACGTTGCATCCTTAAATAATCATCGCTTGATAAAATCACGGTGGCAGGAGCTTCAACCGCGTCTTTTGCATAAGAACCTCCACTACTTACGAATAAGGTTCCATCATTTCCACTTGCACTCATTCTTAAAATTAATGCCGGTTTTTCGTTCAACATAAATTCGCTCATTTTGCGTTGTACGGCAAATCGGGCAATCATGGCAACTCGTTGTGCTGAATCAACAGTTGGCTGTGGTGGCCGATTACCGGTTCTTGGTTCTACTTTCGACATTTTCTCCAGCGTACTGTCTTCATACCTGTTACCGTCGGCTGTAAAAGAAGGTTTTAAAACTGCATCCGACCAGGTCATCACAATTTTGCCTTTTAGTTTTCCGGCATATTGCATTAATTCCACGGTATCCTTTGCTCTCACCAGTATTACTTCTCCATTCATAATTTGTTTACCCGGAGTGCTTCCAGTCCAGGCTAGAGGCATGGCAATCAATGGTGCATAATAAGGTGCTGTCATGGCAACATAACATCTTTGCTGCTCCCAACCTTTTCCAAATTCTCCCCATGGTTCTAATGCAGAATTTGTCAAACCCCATTTAGCTAATTCATCTTTAGCCCAATTAGCCGCTTTCATAAAACCAGGCGATACCGTAAGTCTTGGTCCAACCACATCCGTTAACCGAAAAGCAATATCCATCACCTTGGAGTTATTGAATCCTTCATTTCGTATTTTTTGAACTACGGAAGGATCTAATTTTTCCTGGGAAAATGATCCTAAAGTCATCAATAAGGCTACGAAAAATAAAATGTTGTTTTTTCTCATAATGCATGTTTTGTGAAAGGAAGTTATAGTTTTTTATAAAACGATACACTATTTAATGATAAATAAAATTTGATACCTATCTCTAACACTCTCCGACAATTTTTTTTCGGCATGGCAATTTCTATTCATTTTTTGCTGTTATCATTCCGTAAATCCCTGCTTTAATTGTTTTAACAGCGTTACATTATCTTCCATTGTATTATCAAAATATTCTATCATAATCTCAGCCATGTGGCTACTGGCAATATCAGTAGTATTGGCTTCTAATATTCTATCAATTCTTTCAAAGAGTTTTTTATTACGCTTTGCAATTTTGTTCATTTCCCTGCCCATCACCCTTGCTGCTATATATTTTAAATCTGCTTCTTCGTTAAACAAGTCATGATGATTTTCCAAAATCTCGTTGTCATACATATTAAAAAAATGATTCAATATATCGCTGATGTCTTTTATATCGTCTCTTCTTTTTTCCGGCATGTCATCCCAGGCAATCATTTTTAATAAAACAATCCCCGGTAGCGTACAAAACTTAAACTGGTGTTTACCCTCCAGTTCTAATTGCGGCAATCCCTCTTCATATACTTCTGTAAAGCCCTGCAAACTGATGTTGACTAAACCTAATCCACTACTCGTTACTTTTTCGTCCTCATCTTCTATAGCTCCAAAAGGCAATAAATCCACTTCAGTATTATCCTTCCAGATAAACACAAAAGCATTTTCTTTGATTGGCTGAAACCCTTCTGTATTTATTAAATATTCCTTCAGTGCTTCATATGTTCCTTTATCATTTATTAATACTGCAAAATCTATATCACCTGTTGTTCTCCTGGGAGCAATTTTATTAATCCCACTCATCCATACATCCCTTGCTACAGCACCTACTAAATAAAAGTCGATACCAAATTTGTCAAAGCTCCGTTCCTATGCAGATAGCATTTCCGCTATTTCCGGCTGCTGTCTTAGTTGTTCATAATTTATTTTGTAAAAACTCATCGTAAATTTTTTGTGCTGTTTCTGTGCATCGCCTGTCGTTGCTGTTTATCAAATCGGTATATACCAGTAATGGAGGCACTACCATGCCTACGGGCAGGCGGGCATTATCATTCACTTCATCATATTGCCAGAACTTCTGATAAACTTTTACATTTCCTTTTTCATCCGGAATCAACCGGTAATTTTTTATCAGATCTTTTCTTGTTTCTGTTGTATATAAAGTCAATTCAGCCGGACGCAGGTAATTGGTGAATAAATCACCGGCAGGTTCGCCTCCCCACCATGTTTTGCCATTATGCAAAGGCAGGTTTTTCCAGTTATTAAAATCTTCTTCTTTCAGAAAACGGAATGAGCCTATTTTCAAAGTTGGTTTTAACCGTAAATCATAAGCAACAATCCATTTATTCAGCAGCTTCTTTTTGTTGTTCAGCCTGTATTTATTTTTAGCAACGGGAAGTAAGAAACCGTCCTGCTTCAAGCCAGTAATAATATTAGTGATGTTGCCAATGCCTGTTCCTGTTTGCTCAGCAATTTGCCGGTATGGTTTGTTTATCCAGGTTTCATCTAACAGAAATTGAAAGAGTACTTTTAAACCTGTTTTGGTAAACGCTCTGCTGCCAGTTTTTTTATCTTTTTCTATTGCCTTGTTTGTTTCAACCCATAAAAAACTTTCTTTGTTTTTCAAAAAGATATTTCCATTTGCTTCCAGGTATGCAATATTATTGTGCCTGAGTTCTTCTTTGATTTTTGGAAACAGATGGCCAGCCACCAGCATGAAAGGAGTGTGTTTCTTATTAAGTACCATTATTTGCTGCAAATGATGGTTACGCAATTCGTTCTTTATTTCGATATTGTACCTGACATCCTGATTGTTTAAATTTAAAATAACCTCACCATCCAGTTCTCTTTGAGCAGCAGTTTCCCACCTGCCCTGAATATGGGCTTGTTTTTGGAGGTTTCCCAGTGCCAGATATATGATTTCCTGTTCAGTCATGTTCACTTATTTATTGCGTTCACGAAAACGTGAACGATTGTTATTTGTGAACAAACTTAGGTAATTATTTTGGATTTTTGCTTATTCATGGGCAAGAAATACTGTATTCCATTGGTTTTCAGATCAAAATTCAGGGCATTGGCCGGGTTTTGAATCCTGAATATTTCAGGTATTGATTTACAATTAATTACAATGTAATGCCAGGCGGCATATCCTAACTGAGCCAAACGGTTCATCTCATTTTCCGAAAATATCACACTGCCATCAGTATAAAATCTTTTTTAATAAATTCTTAAAAACTGAAATTCCAAGTTACAGAAGGAAGTATAAATTATAAAAGCTAAACACTCCATGGCTTTTTACTTTTTGTTCTTTTTTTGGATATTGGTGAGTAAGTTGTTGCTGCACTATCGAACTGATAGTAAGAGGGTAATCGGTATAGGTGGATATTGTACGCCTGTGTTAGCATTCCGTTGATGATGTAAAACCTCTGATTAATTATTGCCGATATTATGGCTTAAGAAATTGATGGTATCTTTTGCCAAGCCACATTCCAACATCGTTTTCCGATATTTAGGATGGCTTGTGCCGAGATAAGGATTTCTTACATCACTGGTTTTATTCAACCAGTATCCGGATTCTTCATCATTAAACGCCATGGGACATTCCATCAAATACACT
>JAYWCV010000022.1:0-5451 GCA_043780275.1 Chitinophagaceae bacterium | reverse complement strand
CTGGAATTCATCTCTTTTGGTAGAATAAAGTGAAATAGCATCGTAGTAAACAGCATTATCACGGATCTTGGTACGGGTTAGTGGCCGCACTATTTTTTCGGAATAATCCATACCTGTTTCCCGCATGATACGTGGAGCTTCTGTTGGTAATACTTTGTATAAAACGGTCAGGTCGATAGTAACTTCCAATCCATCAGCCGTTAAAACACGGATTGCATCATCACCTACTTTTCCACCTTCGTCAGCGATACCGCTCATAGTGTAGTTCAATGTTTTAATGTCAAACTCCTGCACTTCCATTAAGGGATTAATAAAGTTTAAGCCGCTATTTATAACCTGGTTCTGCACTTTACCAAAAAGTGTTTTAACGCCGACTTCGCCGGCATTTATCTGCACAATACTTTTTGTAAAAATGCCGATAGTAATAAATAAAATGCCAATGATTTTTCCGGTAATTGCATACCGGGAAATTTGCGGATTCTGTTGTATGACAAAAGAAATTACCAGAATTAAAATACCGAGTGTAATGATAGCCATGATTTTTTTATTTAAAAGTTAATTGCTTGTTTTTAGCTGCTGTGATCTGAAATGATCACCCAGTTGTTTTTTATTTTTTTGAAAACTAAAGTATAATGTCCGTTTAAATCTCCGATAGTTCTTTTAAGATGCCATTTTCCAACAACATGATAATATTGTGTTGAAAGTTTTTTTACCTGAATGATGTCGAAATAAAGAATGCCCATGGCCTCTTTATCCGGGTATCCTTTTTTATAGTTTTCCAATGTTTTCTGCCAGCCATGTGTAATACCGCTTTTACCGATAAACATCAACGAATCGCTTTTCCAATATCCCATCATGAACTTTTCCAGATTTCCTTCATTCCATGCAGTTGTTTGAATATCTAGAATTTGCCGGATGCTTTTTTCGTTTTTTGATTGTCCATTACTCAATAAGCAAAAGAGTACAAAGGCTGCAGTAATTAATTGTTTCATGAAAACTATCATTGTAAATAGAAGCCCAATTTAATCAATCTGGTATTGTAAAACCAATTAGTGATCACAATCTTTTACATGACAGTGATTGGCAATACGGCAAAACCTGTAATTGAGTAAATGGCTGGTAATAATAAAAATAACTGCGGGAAATAAAATCCAGGTTTCGTGCTGAATGAAAAATTGTTTTAAAACCAATAATGCCATGCCAAGGATAAAAATAATCAAAGCCGAATTACGATGATGATGCAACTGATAACCATGAAAAAGAGAATAGCTGCCAATAACAAATGCCAAAACAATCATAAACACCTCGAATAAAAGATTGTGTACGATGTTTACACCCAATAATGGCAAACTGGTTAAAAATAAGGGCAATATAGCACAGTGAATGGCACAGGCAATGGCCGTAGTAATTCCAAGTGCATCCCAGTTTATCTTTAGCTTCATGATGTGCAAAGATATTGAAGTGCAACAAAGTTGCAAAATAAAATATATTGCTTTGATGTAACTTGCATCCTCAAATCATCTATTTATCTGTATTTTTTCAACATATCATGAGTAAGAAAACAAGTATTTATATATTATTTTTTTCTTTGCTGGTGCTGGTATTTCTGGTCGTAATTACTAAATTGATTCCGGAGTTTGCAAACCCAAAAATGCCGGTTATTGCTAATGTTCAACCATTTTCATTTATTAACCAGGATGGAAAAACGGTTACACAAAAGGATGTAGAAGGAAAAGTTTATGTGGCTCAATATTTTTTTACCACCTGTAAAGGTATTTGTCCACGTATGAATAATAATATGCGTACAGTATATGAACGGTTTAAAAACCAACCAGGATTTTTAATTCTATCTCATACTTGCGATCCGGCAATTGATTCAGCGTCTGTACTGAAAAAATACGCAGACTCGATGCAGGTGGATACCCGGCAATGGATGTTTTTAACCGGAAGAAAAGATAGTTTATACAAGTTAGCCAGGGTAAGTTATAAAATTGATGATCCGGCCAATAACCTGAATAATATAGATGACGATTTTTTGCACACACAATTTTTTGCATTGGTAAACCGAAAATCAGAAGTGATTAAAATTTATGATGGCCTTAAAGAGTCAGAAATAAAAACCTTGATTAAGGACATTGAAAAATTATTAGCAGAATAATTATATATTCAGAAAAAATAAAAATGAATGAAGATTTTGGTATGGAAAATAAGCTGAACGATATACTGAAAAGAAATAATCTGAGTGTGACAGAAAGCAGAAAGAAGATACTACAACTTTTTTATAGTTTTCCCGGAGCATTGGCTCATCATGATATTGAAAATAAAGCTTCAGAAAAATTTGATCGGGTTACCATCTATCGAACATTACAAACTTTTGTTGATAAAGGAATCATTCATACCATTCCTACTGCCGGCAACTCTATACGTTATGCATTATGCAAGGATCAATGTGCCGAAGGTCATCATCATGACGAGCATATCCATTTTTTGTGTTCGGATTGCGGGAAAACATTTTGTATTGATGAGGTGATCATGCCCAAAGTTTCTTTACCGAATGGTTATTCCGTAACGCAGGTTGAAATAGTTGTCAACGGAGTATGTAAAGAGTGTAAACCCTGAATAAAGCATAAAAAGAGCCCCGATGTAAAAACACCGGGACTTCGATTAAGGCTCTGATTAGTAGCTATTTTAATGAGTTTGATCTTTTATTATGACTCAAAATTACCATCTCGCTTTGAACTGTATATACCCCTTTAGTGGTATATTTAAGCATTTCTGCAATTTTTTTACAAATACCCATTTATAAAGAAGCTGGAAAGATTTTGGGTCGAAAAATAAAAAAGCCCCGATGTGAACACACCGGGACTAAGATTAAGGCTCTGATTAGTAGCTATTTTAAATTTCGTTATATTCTTTATTATGGCTCAAAATTACCGCATCGTTTCATTCTGTATATACCCCTTTAGTGGTATATTTAAGCATTTATGCAATTTTTTTACAAGTACCCATTTATAAAGAAGCTGGAAAGATTTTGGGTCGAAAAAATAAAAAAGCCCCGATGTTTTTACATCGGGACTTCGATTAAGGCTCTGATTAGTAGCTATTTTAATGATATTCGACTTATTTAAAATGACTAAAAATTACGGCATCGATTTTAGCTCTATACTTCTTTATGGATATTTTTATGAATTATTGCTATTATACCATCTTGATTTACTAAATAGTCCAACGCCCGCCTGACCGGACGGGCAGGGACTATGTGTAAATCTTAGGTGGTATTATACCGCAGAAAAGCGCATTGGACTATTTACTGTTTATAAGCGGTATTACACATCAGAGTTATATTATTATTTAATTCCATATTAATAAATGTCATAAGATATTTAATATGTTCCGGAGAAAGATCAAATTTTAATCCGGCAACTTCAAATAACTCGGGTAAAGTAGGAACTCCTCCCATAGATAGAGCGTTCATGTAATTTGTTAGGGCCGAATGTTGGTTTATTTTAAATTGTTGCCATAAGCCTATGGCACCTAATTGAGCAATTCCATACTCGATATAATAAAAGGGTACTTCAAATAAATGCAACTGTTTTTGCCAGCCATAATTTCTAAATTCTTCCAATCCGGCATAATCAATTTCTGTAGTCGAGAATTCGGATAATATGTCAATCCAGTTTTCACGTCTTTCATCCAGACTATGATTTGGGTTTTCATAAACCCAATGTTGAAATTTATCAATGATAGCTATCCATGGAAATATCGTGATTACTCTTTCCAGCTGGTGCTCTTTTGCCCGGGATAAATCTTCTATGTTGTCAAAAAATACCTGCCAATATTCCATGCTGAACAATTCCATTGCCATGCTTGCAACTTCCGCAATCTCGGTCGGGTATTCTTTAAAAGAGGAGAGTTCGAGTGGGTGCGAAAGAAAAGAATGAACAGCATGTCCACTTTCATGAATCATTGTAGTAACATCATGCATTTGTCCTGCAGCATTCATAAAAATGAAAGGAGCACCCGTTTCTGCCAAAGGACAATTATATCCGCCGGGAGATTTTCCTTTGCGACTCTCCAGATCCAATCGATCCAATTCTTTCATTTTTCGCAGGCAATCTCCAAAAAACGGATTTAATTTATCTAAACAGGCTATCGACTTGCTCAATAATTCGTCGGCACTTGTAAAGGGCAAAAGTGGCTTTTCGCCTTCCGGATAGGCTTCCACATCCCATGGCCGAAGCATTTCTAATCTCAATCTATTCTTCTTGTTTTCATAGATGGAATTAACCAAAGGAAGCACATGCTGTTTAACAGCTTCATGAAATTGAAAGCAATCTTCTTTTGTATAATCGAAGCGACCCATTTCGGCAAACTTATAATCCCTATAATTTTCAAAACCGGCATTCAGGGCAATTTGATGCCTTAATTGTATAAGCTCTGAAAAAAGATCATTCAGTTTTTCTTTGTCTTCCAATCTTCTTTCATTGATTTTTGTATATACCATCTCACGAATGGTTCGATCAGGATTTTCTAAAAATTTTGAAGCCTGTTGAAGTGTATATTCTTTATCATCAACCTGTACAGTCATCATGCCCGAGATGGGGCCAAACTGCTGCGCCTTTACATTGAGTGTAGCCATGAGTTCTGTATTCTCTTCCCGGTATAACTCAATACTTTTTTTAACTTTTCGCAGATAAGTAAAATATTTTTTTTGATCTAAGTCATTCACGTATTCACATGCGATCAATTTCCGGTTCAGCAAATCTGCAAAGGGTTGAATCTGAGGTTGGATCTCGGTCATGAAGAAAATAAAAGCCTTTTCAAATTCTTTATTTTCTGTATCACAGGTCATTCTTATCTGGCGCCAGCAAGCATCTTCGCTGATGACTGCCTCCAGTTCACTAATGTCTTTTAACCATTTTTCAAGTGCTTCTTTTGATGATATCTCTCTTTCGACCAGGGTTTTAAAAAAGGGTTCAAGTGTTTCCCAGTTAGTAACATGAAAGTTTTCTGACAAAAATTGGCGGGGTAGTTTTTTTATGTCTGCTGTTGTATTCATTGTTTATATTAATTTAAAAAGCCACAAACAACTAGTTAAAAAAACTGAAGTTTGCGGCTCTTGATGAGTTAGTTAGATATTAATCAGCTTTCTTTTTACGGGTTGTTTTTTTCGGAGCTTCTTCCGCATCATCCGTTTTTTTTGCTTTGCTTTTTTTCTTTTCTTCAACTACTTCTTCTGTAGCAACGACTGTCTTTGTTTCCGGTTCACTTATTTCTTCAGCAACTTCTTCCAGTTTAATGTCAACATTATTGGCCGTCAACTGCTCAAACCATTTGACAATTTTCTTCATGTCGCTGGCATATACTCTTTCGAAATCCATAGCCGGATATACTTTTTCGAAATAGCTTCTCAACGCAGCATTGTTTTTTACATCGGGCAATGCTTCCTGG
>JAYWCV010000021.1:0-10751 GCA_043780275.1 Chitinophagaceae bacterium | reverse complement strand
TTTGTTGGGAAAAGAGATGATGATTTCTACGATTTCAATAATTTGTATTTCAAAGTTTCATACTATCAATATTCTTTCGCTTTACGCCGTGGCGGGGGTTTTTTTCCACCCGCCACTGGTTTGCAGGGATATTCTGTAATGAAGAGGTATAAGCTAATTTAATAAGTTAGTAATCCTTAGATAGTGTGGTCGGTGGAAGTCAAAAACCGACCAAAGTGTAAATTACCACTGAAACCCTTATTACTCCTACACTTTTTTATGGGGTGGTTTTAATATGTTCTTAGAGGCTAAACCTCAGTCCAATATTTATCCCAAAACTGCCAAAGGGAAATTTTTGTTTTAATTCTTGTCTTGGTTGCGAATCTGGGCGTGGAGCGTTCCTGTCATAACTGGAAACAAATACTGTTTCCCTTTCTCTTATTGTCATACCGGGCAACTCGTTAGCACCATTTTTAGTGGCTTCTGTTAATTCTCCATTAGTTGGTGCATAGGATAAATTTACCATATTTAGTTCGCCAAAAAATGTCATTTTTTCACTCAGGTTATACAACGCCCCTACTCCAGCATTTAATCCAAATGCTAATCCACCGTTAAATTTTTCTTTCCGCACCTTTATATCAATACCTTCCTTTTCAATAGATTCATACATTATAGAACCGGAACCAATTACGAACCCGAATTTTGCATAAGGATTAATTTTTTCAAAACCAGCAGCAATAACAAGAGTTGGATTAATTCTTAACATCTTTGATGATAAAGTATAATCTGTTGTGCCATCCATATCTATATGCTTTGCTTCGGACTCACCACCTAATAGGTAAGAAAAACCTAATTCGGCTCCAATGTTTTTATTAAACATATACCCCAAAGCACCTCCAATATTTAATCCTTTTCCCAATGATAGATTTACTTGCTCTCTTGTGCGAGAAGTAAGCCTATCTGTAGCATTGTAAAAATTGAGATCGTTTAAGTTCTGAGAACTCATGCTAAGCCCATATCCGGCATTAATATTTACATATGCTCCTTGCGCAAAAAGGTTATTTGCAAACAAACTGATTACAAATACCATCAACAATGGTTTAAAATAAAGATTTTTCATTTTTTATAAATTTAGTGTTTCCTACTCATAAGGCTTTTCGGTATCGCCCCGTTTTTAATGTGGTTTCTGGACTCCACATTTTTTTTGTTAAAAAATACAATCAAGAAAGGTCATAGTAATTCTTTGTTAGCTCTCTTTCTTCCTGTTTTCAACGTTGGGTGTTGCAAAATAAATATGGCGGAAAAAATGGTCTCTACGTTTGACTATTCACATTGTAAATTTTTCATTTTACGCCGTGGCGGATGTTTTCTTCCACCCGCCACGGCGTCTGTATAGATCTTCTGCAATAAAGAGGTATAAGCTAATTTAATAAGTTAGTAGTCCTTAGATAGTGTGGTCGGTGGAAGACAAACACCGACCACGGTGAACAAAACTCATCAAAATAATTCTGAATGATTTTTCATTTAAATTGACAGTCACCTCTTAAATCGACGTATAAAATTATAATTTGATAGTAAAAAGTCCCATTTGTTCTTCGCTTGCTGAAATCAATTTCCAACCAAGAGATGTATCATCTTTTGATGCATATATCCTCCATCTGTAGATCCTGCCATTCTGAAGTGCCTGTCCTGTCCCATCAAAATTATATGTGGCAGTAGTTAGTGTCTTTGCAACCATTACTTTTCTTGTCAAAGGAGTCCCCGATATTCCACCCCAAACAATGGTGCCGTTCATATCCATAACCTCAATTACATAATTATCTGTGCTTGAATAGGCATTCCATGTGAATACAGGGGCAATGGTTGTAACAATAACAGGTACCGTAGTTGTTATTGCATTTGTAGGACTAACAAGTGAGACTGCACCTGTAAGACTAAAGTTAAGACTTACACTATTGGAATTAATTGTTACAATGGGTTCTCCTGATTTAATTATCCAGTCGGGATCAACTACTTTGTTATCGTTCGCCCATGAAGCACGGGCTATAAAGATTCCATTAGGAACACCACTCATGGAATAATTCCCACCACTTGTCTTAACAGTCAGTCCGGGTATTGTTGAATTTGTTCCAGGAATTATAAGTGACACATCAACCTCAATATTAGAAGTCGCCAAAAAAGAAACATTTCCGGATACTACTCCGGTTGCGCCTGAGCTTAGAACAATATCTGCAGTTGTGGCTTTTGTGTTTTGTGTAACAGAAATATTTACCGAACTGGAATTGTATGAAGCAAGATAACCTTTGACAGAATAAGATCCCGCAGGTATGTTATAAATTGTAAAATTACCATTGGAATTTGTCGTCCCGCTATATGTACTTCCATTCCCTGATATAATAGTGAGAACTCCGGATTTGGGTGTCAATCCGACAAGAATCCTCCCTGTAACATATCCGGCATTGCTAACTGTAGATGCAGCCATCTGGTAGCTTGCAATAGTTTTCATTCCCGCCGTTACTACCACGGGAACAGCTGATACTCCAACAGGAGGTACAGAATTGTATCCCTGTTTAGAAATCTTTATCAAATATGTACCGGCCGTAATAGAAATACTGTATTTCCCATCTGCCCCGCTTGATGTTGAATAAGATGTCGGTGAATTGTCAACAGCATTAAAAATTTCAATATCCGCACCGGCAAGAGATGTTCCTTGAATATTGGCGATAATCCCTTCAAGCGTTCCATTTGTGGGATTTGAATCGTTTTTTTTGCATGCAACAATTGCCAGGCAAGTAAAGAGAGAGAGGATAAAAAATTTTTTCATAAAATTCAATTTTTAGATTATTAAATTTAAAAGATGTAAAGATGTTTATCATAGATACCAATATCATGCCAAAGGATATATTCGATAAAGGATAATGCATTTATTTCTCCTTAAAAAATCACCGCCTTTGGTGGTGGTAATGTCCTGATGGCTATGCCTTAATTTTGTAGGGATGGGAAAAAATAAATAAAAAAAACTATCACATGTTGTATATAAATACCATTACTATACGCCGTGGCGATTACCACCCGCCACTGGTCTGTAGATATCTTCTGTAATAAAGAGGTATAAGCTAATGTAATAAGTTAGTAGTCCTTAGATAGTATGGTCGTTGGAAAACAAACACCGACCATGCAACTATGGCAATTTCGTTTATTGGTTTGCTTTATGTGCTTCCAATTCGATCTCGATCATGAATCCGGGTAGAGCCAATTCTTTTACACCCAGCCAGGAGCCAGTTGGAAATTGTTTTTTGTAAATCTCATTGCGATAGGCAGCCTGTTTTAAAAACTCTTCCATATTTGTTGTGAAAATATTTTCTACTATTACGTCATCGAATGTATAGCCATAGTGTTTCAAAACTTTGTCCAGGTCGGCATAACAGTTTTTCATTTGCTGAGCCAGATCTCCTACTGCTGTTGGATTTCCTGCATCATCCATGCTTACCGCTCCGGAGATTTTTAAATCTTCTCCTATCCTGACAGCATGGGAGTAACCAAAAAATTTCTCAGTATCAGGCCTCAAGTTGAAGTATTCCGGTGCTTTTTTTTCTTTATGCTTTTTTTCATTCATCTCAACATTGCTGCAACCGGATATCAGCATTGCTGCAAAAATGGACAGAAAAGTTAATTTTGACATAGTAATTAAAGTTTTAATGATAATTAATTTGAATGTATATGATTAAATACTTTTTTCAAAATACATATTAAACATTATTCAATCAGTATATTCTTTCGCTTACCACCACTTGTGGAAAACTATGTCTTGACTATATCAAATCATACTTCGATATTTAACGGGTAATTCATTTTCATGGAAACAAATAAGGAAATAGCTGCACTGCTCAATTTGATTGATGACCCTGATGAAGAGGTATATGATCTTGTTTCGGAAAAAATAATGGGCTTTGGAAAACCCATTATTCCAAACCTGGAAAACCTTTGGGAAACCATACATAATGAACAGATCCAGGAACGGATAGAATTAATCATTCATCGTTTACACTTTGGCGACCTCTTGAAAGATTTCAGGGATTGGAGCGTTTCTGAAGATGATCCTGATTTGCTTCAAGGGGCTTTACTGATTAGTAAATTTGAATACCCCGACCTGGATACTGCTCCCATTTTACAGGAAGTAGAAAAAATAAAAAGAACCATCTGGTTGGAGCTGAACAGTTACCTGACCCCGTTAGAAGAAGTGAGTATTTTATCCAGCATCTTGTTTAATTATTATTCGATAAAAGCGGGGAAAACCAATCACCGTAATCCCAACGAATTTTTAGTACATAAACTGATTGAATCCAAAAAAGGAAACCAGTACAGCAATGGCGTTTTATATCTGTTGCTTTGCGAAATGCTGGACGTTCCGGTACGGGTAATGAATGTTCCCAATCAATTGGTGCTGGCTTATTACAGAAATTCTGATATCGATGAACACACGAGCCATCCGCAAACAAAAATTGAATTCTTTATTGACCCCACCACCGGTCTTGTATTTACACAGAAGGACCTCGAAAATTATTTTAACCGGATTTCGCTGAAAACAGATCCCTCTTTTTATATTCCCAAAAATAATGTGGCCGTTATTCAACAATTATTAAAAGAGCTTGGCAAGTGTTTTACCGATGAAAAAAACAGTTACAAACAAATTGAATTGAATAAGCTTGCCGATTCATTGAATCGTTGATTTCTTTTACCATTTTCAAGCTGCTTTACAAATAATTTCAAGACATAGCTTTTTTTTATCAAACTGACTTAAATTACAGTAAAAAGAAATGGAGATAAGTTGGGATGATTTTGAAAAAGTAGATATCCGTGTTGGTACCATTACCGAAGTCAATGACTTTCCTAAAGCTCGGAAACCCTCCTATCAGTTGCTGATAGACTTTGGCAAGGAAATTGGGTTTAAAAAATCATCGGCACAAATCACCCATCATTATACAAAAGAAGACTTGTTGAACAGGCAGGTAATTGCTGTAATTAATTTTCCTAAAAAGCAAATAAGCAGTTTTTTTAGCGAATGTCTAGTACTTGGAGTGTACGACGAACAACAAGAGGTAGTATTATTGCAGCCCCAAAAATCAATAATAAACGGCATGAAAATCGGTTAAAAAATGGCTGAAATTTTTACTACATATTATCAATCACCCATCGGCCTTTTGAAAATTTCCGGAACCGAAGAATATATTTGTGAGATTGTATTTAATGATAAAATTCAGAAAGCATCCGAACATAAGAAAAAACAGTATCCCAAAATACTGATTCATTGTATCGAACAATTGATGGAGTATTTTGATGGACAAAGAACCAAATTTGATTTACCCATTCATCAGGAGGGTACCGATTTTCAATCGGCTGTTTGGAAACTTTTGATGGAAATAGAATATGGTAAAACCATAAGTTATCATGCGCTGGCTAAAGCATATGGGAATGCCCGTGCTTCGAGAGCTGTTGCATCAGCTAATGGTAAAAATAATATTTCCATTGTGGTTCCTTGCCACCGGGTAATAGGATCCAATCATGAATTGACCGGTTACTCCGGCGGATTATGGCGTAAAAAATGGTTGTTAGAAATGGAAGCAAAAGTGGCTTATGGTGTACAAACCCTTTTCTGATTATCTATAATAATTCATGACTGCTGAATGCAAAAGGCAATAGATTACTGGCTTTTTCAATGATCAATACTTGACCTTCCTGACCACTTAAAATAATCCGTATGGATTGGTTGGTACGATCGGCAAATTCCTGAAGAGACTGACGGCATACACCACAGGGTGAAATTGGATGACCACTTTTACCATTCATATTATGATAGCTTATAGCCATTGTCTGAATGGGAATATTTGGAAATAAAGAAGAAGCTGTTGACATTAAAACCCTTTCTGCACATAGTCCTGCCGGATAGGAAGCATTTTCCTGATTAGTGCCAGTTACTATTTCTCCATTATTTAGTTTAGCAACCGCACTTACTAAAAAGTTAGAATAAGGAGCATATGCATGTATTGTTTTTTCCCTGGCTTCTTTTAGCAACCATTGATCTTCCTTGTTTAATTCATCTATATTTTTATAAACCTGGTAGTTGAATTCATATTTCGCTTCTTTCATGATGTACGATTTAAAGAAAATTGCCCTTGTTATTTTTAACAAGGGCAATTAAAGGTAGAGATTATTTAACAGTTTTGAACAAACGGTTCCAGCGGGGACCGTTTTCGTAGCTAAACCAGATGAGTGCTGCTTTTCCAACAATATGATCTTCGGGTACAAACCCCCAGAAACGGGAGTCTTGTGAGCCATGCCTATTATCTCCCATCATCCAGTAATAATTCATTTTGAAAGTATATGTAGTTACTTCTTTTCCATTCAATAAAAATGTATTGTCACGAATGGTAAATTGGTTGTTTTCATAAACCCTGATGGCCCTTTCGTAAATGGTATAATTCGTGGCATCTAGTTTTATGGTCGCACCTTTTTGGGGAATCCAGATTGGTCCGAAATTATCGATGGTCCATTTTTGATGGCTGGTATCATATGGATATACTTTGCCTGATGTGGATCCTGTTGTATGTGTATTCACTGTCACGGGAATAAACACTTCGTTATCCGGAACTAAAGAACCAATGATAAAAGGTTGACGACTGAATTTATCGACCATGTCATGAGTCAGATAAACGTGGTACCGGTTATTGTAATCACGTCCATATTCATTTTCCCGAACTCCAAATTCTTCTCTCATAAACTCATCATTTAAATCAGTCTTCGAATCAAATGAATACGTGTATTGTGATTTTAATGGTATATCATTCATTTTTCCATTGATATAAACCTGGCCAGCCCTTACTTCCAGCGTATCGCCGGCAATACCTACACAACGTTTGATATAATTATCCCGCTTATCAACCGGATGAATGGCCAATGGATATTGTGTTGGATCTCCTAAAACAATTCGTCTACCAGCATCAATATCTCCTTTTCCCAATCTTCGGCAAACATCATAAAATGGATCTTTCGATTGATAGTCGGGTGTATTGATAACGGTATCCCCTGCCGGAAAATTAAAAACCACCACATCATTTCTTTTTACGGCTGTACCAAACCAACGGGTGTATGGCAATTTCAACCATTCCAGGTATGATTTTTTTTCAGAGTTCGGTAAATAATTATGTACGAATGGAACAGATAATGGTGAATTCGGAATTCGTGGACCATAACTGAACTTGCTTACAAATAAGAAGTCATTTATCAGCAGGGTTTTCTCCATCGAGCCGGTAGGAATTACATATGCTTCGAAAACAAAAGTGCGTATGATGGTAGCTGCTACTACCGCAAAAACAGCCGCATCCACCCATTCCCGTACGGCTGTTTTTTTATGTTTGAGTGCTTCTTCTACACCAACAAATTTTGTTTTATCTGAGTAACCGATTACGGGAAAATAGATTGGAGTAATTAAAGCAGCAGCTGAATGATCTAAAAAAGAATATCTGCCAAATACTTTGGCGAATTCAATAAAAATTCCCGGGCTGATGAACCAACCTACAACCGGAATAAACTGCCAGAATACCCAATGCTTGGGTCTTTTGCTGATATCCTGCATTACCCAGGTATTGTAAAAAGGGATATAGGCTTTCCAGGATTCGACACCGGCTTTCTCAAATAATTTTGCCAACCCAAAAGCAGGTAATAAAACAAGTAAGGTTCCGATAAGGTATACGATGAAAAAATGCAGTAAAGACATGGACTATATTTTAATGGGCAAATCTAAATAAATAAATCGCTTGTTTATCATGTATTAAGCTAAGTTTATCTTAAAGCCTTCATGAGTTGAACTAAACGTCACAGGATCTATTTGATCATCACATAGTTTTTTACATCATCTGCTGTGATGTTTTTGGCAGAAAGGATGATCAGTCTTTCTACAATATTTCTCAATTCACGGATATTCCCGGTCCAATGATGAGCTTGCAACAATTTCATGGCAGATGGTTCAAAAGTTTTTTGAGCCATTCCGTATTCGGTGCATATATCGGTCAAGAATTTATCAATCAAAAATGGAATATCTTCTTTTCGTTCATTCAAAGACGGTACATGAATTAAAATCACACTCAGTCGGTGATAAAGATCCAACCTGAATTTTCGTTCATCTACTTCTTTTAAAAGATCTTTATTGGTAGCAGCAATAATCCGTACATCGACGGTTATATCTTTTTCGGCACCAACCCTGGTTATTTTCCCTTCCTGTAAAGCCCTTAATACTTTTGCCTGAGCTTCCAGGCTCATATCGCCAATTTCATCCAGAAAAAGAGTGCCTCCGTTCGCCTGTTCAAATTTTCCGATACGTTGTTTAATAGCCGATGTGAAGGATCCTTTTTCATGGCCGAATAATTCACTTTCAATCAACTCTCCCGGTATTGCAGCACAATTCACTTCCACAATCGGTGAAGAAGAACGATTGCTTTTTTCATGAATCCACCTGGCTACTAATTCTTTTCCAACGCCATTTTCACCGGTAATCATTACCCTTGCTTCAGTAGGTGCAACTTTGTCGATCGTTTTTTTAATATTCTGAATGGCAGTTGACTCACCAATCATTTCCTGTACTTTGCTTACTTTTCTCTTTAATACTTTTGCTTCCTGAACAAGCGTAGTTTTATCTAATGCGTTTCGGATAGTAATTAATAACCGGTTCAGATCGGGTGGCTTAGAAATAAAATCATATGCACCTAGCTTGACAGCTTCAACAGCCGTTTCAATATTTCCATGTCCCGAAATCATAATGACCGGAATATCGGAATTTATAGTACTTACTTTTTGCAAAAATTCTATACCATCTAACTTGGGCATTTTTATATCACAAAGAACCAGATCATAATTCTTCTTTTTGAATTTGGCCAGGCCATCTTCACCGTCGGTTGCTTCATCTACTTTGTAACCTTCGAATGAAAGTATTTCGATTAATGTTTTGCGGATTGATTTTTCGTCGTCAATAATTAATATATCAGCCATATAATTTCTTTGTGCAGACAATGTAAAGAAAAATAAGGAGAATCAATGTAGAGAGAAAACAGAAAGGGTTAAAAAAAAGAAAGGCCGGATAGAAATCCAGCCTCGTTTTAAAATCCAATATCCTATGAAAAACCGAAACAAAGAAAGGGATAATATTTCAATTGTTCCAATTTATTTTAATATTTATTTTAACTATTTTCGCGTACGTATTTTTACTAGGCGGCTATTTAAATTAAAAAAGCCATGTTAAACATGACTTTCAAAATTTCTTCAAAATAAATAGTAAAAATACGATTTACTATTTATTAAGATACATAACCTCTTTAACCAATTTTACCGCTCGTTCAACAGATGGTAATGCGCCGGCAACCAAATTGGGTGCATAATGCAGGGGCGCATCGGCTGCAGTTATTCTGCGAATGGGTGCATCCAGATAATCAAATCCTTCTTTCTGTATCTGGTATGTAATTTCGGATGAGATGGAAGCAAAAGGCCATTGCTCTTCAATAATTACAAGTCGGTTTGTTTTCTTTACACTTTCCAAAATTGTCATCCAATCTAACGGTCGGATAGTACGAAGATCAATCACTTCGGCACTGATACCTTCTTTTTCTAATTCATCTGCCGCTGCAAGAGCTACTTTCATCATTTTATTGAATGAAACGATGGTTACATCACGACCAGCTCTTTTTACATCGGCCTTACCTAATTCAATATAATATTCCTCTTCCGGAATTTCCATTTTATCTCCGTACATCACTTCACTTTCCATGAATACTATCGGATCTTCTTCATAACGGATAGCCTGTTTCATCAATCCTTTGGCATCATATCCATTACTTGGCGATACTACTTTTAATCCGGGAATATTAGCATAAAGAGCTTCAAAAGCTGTTGAGTGTTGTGCACCTAACTGACCTGCCGAACCGTTGGGTCCACGAAAAACGATGGGGCAAGAAATTTGTCCACCACTCATAGCTAACATTTTTGATGCGGTATTTAAAATCTGATCTAATGCCAATACGGCGAAATTCCAGGTCATATATTCCACAATGGGCCTTAAACCATTTTGAGCAGAACCAACAGCAATAGCTGTAAAACCAAGTTCTGAAATGGGTGTGTCGATCACTCTTTTTGGTCCAAATTCTGCCAACATACCCTGGCTAACTTTATAGGCCCCGTTATATTCTGCAACCTCCTCTCCCATCAAATAAACCCGTTCGTCTCTTCTCATTTCCTCATTCATTGCTTCCCGAAGAGCTTCCCTAAAAGTGATAATCCTTGACATTCGATTTTTAATTATTTTGAGGGGCAAAAATATTGGATAAGGGACAAAGAATCAAATATTGTTCTCCGTTTAAATTTCTTCTTTCCTTTTTACCAGCAAAAACCAATCATTATCCAATGGCAGGTAACCGTATTCATATACAAAGCAATATTGATCTCCCTTTTTATTGGTATATATATTTGTGAAATAATTGAAATTGAACCCCTTCCCATTAAGTTTTTGAAGATTGGCTTTCACCACATCTTCTTTTCCGGAAAGTATTGATTCTAAAATGCGTCGGTTCTTTTTTAAAATAGCGTTGATGTGCTTGACCTGTGCCGAATTATCTGCATTCAACTGATTATTATAACTGCTTCTGCAATAGTCGTCACAAAACTTTTTATCTACCCTGCCCTTTAAAGGTTTCTCACAAGCAAGACATAATTTAGGATTAACCGTTACT
>JAYWCV010000020.1:0-6104 GCA_043780275.1 Chitinophagaceae bacterium | reverse complement strand
TAAAATAAACGTAGATGGATTTGTTGGCCCCGAGGTAAAAGACTTGGAGCTGGAAGCTAATGACAGCCTATACGTTTACGTAACAGTTGCAGTCAATCAAACAAGCAACACTATCCCATTCATCATCCGCGACAGCATACAGATAAATTATAATGGTAAAACCAAATGGGTGCAACTGGAAGCTTGGGGTAAAAATGCCCGTTTTTTTCGTAATAAAAAAATAACCGGTAATGAAGTCTGGACCAATGAACTTCCTTTTGTGATACTTGACCGTTTAACCATCGAGTCCTCCGGAACGTTAACCATACAAAAAGGATGTCAGGTTTTTGTTCATGCCGATGCAGCAATTGTTGTACATGGTACTTTAATCATGAATGGCGAGAAATATGACAGCAGCAAAGTTATTTTTCAGGGTGATAGATTGGACGAACCCTATTCTAAATTCCCGGCAAGCTGGCCCGGTATTTATTTCAGCAGCAGCAGTAAAAATAATGTGTTGAATTTCGCTGTTTTAAAAAATGCTTATCAGGCTATTGCTGTTGAGGAACCTTCGGTAAATGCCAACCCGAAAGTAACCCTGAACGAATGTATTATTGATAATGCGTATGATGCAGGTATTGTGGCCATCAACTCCAGTATAAAAACACAGAACTGTCTAATTAGCAATTGTGGTAAAAACATTTTATTAGTAAAAGGTGGCGATTATAGTTTTATGCATTGCACCGTAGTTAGCTACTCAAACAGCTATATTTTTCACCGAAGCCCGGTATTACTGGTCAGTAATTTTATTAATCAAAACAATGTGCCGGTAACGGCCAACCTCAATGCCATTTTTAAAAACAATATTTTCTGGGGCGATAATGGAACAGTAGATGATGAAGTAGTTGTCAGTAAATCGGGAAATACCACATTCAATGTCAACTTTGAAAACAATCTTTGGAAAGTAAAAACTACGCCGACAAATATTACCAGCTCACAGATCATTAATAATCAGAACCCTTCCTTTGATAGTGTCAATATTTCAAAAAAATATTTTGACTTCCGGTTAAAAGCCGCATCTCCTGCCATTAATAAAGGTATAGCGACAGGAATTTTTATTGATCTTGCCGGAAAGCCAAGACCTGTAGGACTTCCCGATCTTGGATGTTTTGAAAAACAATAATTCTGGTATTTAACAAGTATGCATTGATAATTTGAAATAACTTTACAACTTATTCAAATTAAATTTATTTCAATATGAAAATACTTTTTATAGCTATGCTGATTTCCCTGACTTTATCCGGACCTACCGTTTACGATTTTAAAGTAACCGGATTAGATGGAAAGATGATTGACATGGCTCAATTCAAAGGAAAAAAAATAATGATTGTCAATACAGCTTCCAAATGTGGCAATACCCCACAATACGAAGACCTGGAAAAACTGTATGAGAAGTATAAAGATAAACTGGTCATCATCGGTTTTCCGGCAAATAATTTTGGCGGACAAGAGCCTGGAAGCAATGAAGAAATAAAAGATTTTTGTAAAAAGAATTACGGTGTAAGTTTCCCGATGGCTGAAAAAGTTTCGGTTAAAGGTGAGGATATAGACCCCCTATTTAAATTATTGGTTGATGAAGCAGGAAAACTGGGTATTGAAAATCCGATAAAATGGAATTTCACTAAATTCCTGATAGATGAAAAAGGAAATTTAATAACTGTTTTTAGTAGTAAAATAAAACCGATGAGTGAGGAGATATTGAAATACCTCAACTAATAAATACTTTTCAATTGAAAAAGCGATTCATTTATACGGATCGCTTTTTTATTTCAGGTCTCTTGTATAAATTTTTATCTTCGTCCACATGCAGTTTAAGGATATCATAGGTCAGGCTGTAGTAAAACAGCATTTGATTGAATTGGTTCAGCAAAACCGGCTCAGTCATGCCCTGTTATTTTTAGGGAAGGAAGGCAATGGCAGCCTATCTTTAGCCCTGGCACTGGCCCAGTACATCACTTGCCGTCCGGTTTCTGCAGTATCTAAAGATTTATTCGCCGGACCTTCTCTTTTTGGAGATGAACCTGAAAAAACGCCGGTTCTCACTCAAATTGATTTGAAGAAAACAGATTCCTGCGGAACATGTTCTTCCTGTACAAAAGCAAATAAATTAATTCATCCCGATATTCATTTTTCATACCCAGTTATTTCCAAAAAAGCTGGCGATAAACCCAAAAGCACTGATTTTATTCATGAATGGCGTGAGTTCATTTTACAATCCCCGTATGGAAATGCTTTTGACTGGTTACAATTTATAGGCGCAGAAAACAAACAGGGAAATATTACTGCAGAAGAATGTCATGACATAATCCGTAAACTGAATTTAAAAAGTTTCGAATCGGAATATAAGATCCTCATCATCTGGATGCCCGAATATTTGGGCAAGGAAGGGAACAAGCTTTTAAAATTGATTGAAGAGCCACCTCCAAATACATTATTTATCCTGGTAGCCGAATCCGAATCACAGATATTACCAACTATACTTTCCCGTTGTCAATTAGTAAAAATTCCGGCATTGGAAAAAGCAGCCATTGAAAAAAATCTGATCGAAGAAAAAAAATATGATCCCGAGCTGGCCAGCCAGGTTGCCGTATTAAGTTATGGAAACTATAGAGAAGCCCTTCATTTGATGCTGCATGCCGATGAAGACTGGCAATATTTACTCAAAGAATGGATAACTTCTTTTTACCGGCCCAATTTAATTGCACAGGTAAAATGGGTGGAGGAGATCAGTCGACTGGGTAGGGAAAAACAAAAACAGTTTTTACGCTATTTCAACCATATGCTTGAACAAGCAATCAGGGTACGGGTTTTTACAGAGGCCAATATGGAGCACAATATAACGATGACTGACAATGATAAAGATTTTGCCATCCGTTTAAACAAAATATCGGGGTACGAACAACAAAAAGCTATCATTGAAGAATTAGACCGAGCCAGTTATTATATTGAACGGAACGCCAACGCTAAAATCCTCTTTCAGGCCCTAACCATTAAGCTTGGACACATCATTCATAACAATATTGTATTTTTGACTCATTGAGGAAAATGATTTGTGTGTTTTTGAAATCGTTGCTGGTTAAAAGCGGCCATTTCTTTTAGATGTCTGACCAATTGAATAAGTTGAAATGTTTATTCCATGTCAGAAAACGTTGATTCGTTTAAAAAATAATATCAGCATAAATACAGATTTAAAAATTTTAAATCTGTATTACTAAAGTCACTGCATTGCTGTACTATGTTTTACAAAACGGGTTGGAAAAACATCCGAAAAGAATCTGCAAAAGCTTATAACCTTAATTAGCAACATATTATTAACCAGTATTAATTTATATATATGGGATGTAGTAGTTGTGGTACAGGTAAACCAAATGGTTGCAAAAGCAATGGAGGTTGCAGCACGGGTGGTTGTAATAGGATGAATGCACATGATTGGTTACAAAATCTGCCATTCAGCGATGCGGAAAGCAGTTGCCGTATCATTGAAGTAAGTTTTAATAACGGTAGCCGGAAAGATTATTTCCGCAACAATAATTTGCAATTATTTGAAAAAGGAGATCAGATTTCTGTTGAAGGGGTGAGTGGTTTTGATTTAGGAGAAGTTTCGCTTACCGGAGAAATCGTTCGACTTCAATTGAAAAAAAGAAATATCAAGGAAGATCATCCCGACATCAAAAAAGTATTGAGATCAGCAACAGACAGGGATCTTGACATCTGGAAACAAAATAAAGCCAGGGAAAAAGATGTGTTAATTAGAAGCAGGGCTATTGTGCATCAATTGAAACTGAATATGAAAATCAGTGAAGTAGAAGTACAGGCCGATGGAAGAAAAGCCACTTTTTTTTATATAGCAGATGGCCGAATTGATTTTAGAGAACTGATAAAAATTTACGCCTCCGAATTTAAGGTAAAGGTAGAGATGCGGCAGATTGGTGCCCGGCAGGAAAGTGCCAAAGTAGGCGGAATAGGAAGTTGTGGCAGAGAACTTTGCTGCAGTACCTGGCTCACCGAATTTAAATCGGTGAATACCGCTGCTGCCCGTTATCAAAATCTTTCTATCAACCAGGCAAAACTAAGTGGCCAGTGTGGCCGTTTAAAATGTTGTTTGAATTACGAACTGGATACCTACCTGGATGCGTTGCAGTTCTTCCCCGAAAATGCAGATATTATACGGGTAGCCAAAGGCAATGCATTTCTGATTAAAAAAGATATTTTCAAAAAATTGATGTGGTATACCCTGCCGGATAGTTCGAAACATTACCCGGTTACCATTGAACGGGTGAAAAAAATCAAGGAGCTGAATGCAAAAAATATTATTCCGGACGATTTGGAAGCTATCGAAATCACTTCTTCCAAACCAAAAGAAATAGAACCCGAATATGCCGACCTTGTTGGACAAATCAGTTTGCAAACACTGGAAAAATCGGACCGTAAACGGCAAAATAAATCCCGTTCAGAAAATCCAAACCAAAGCAGGTCGAGACAAAATAGGCCACCCGATCAAAGATCAGGTCGTCCGCAAAATCAGCAGACAAACAGACCAAGACCGGATAATCAAGGTCCTGATCAACAAAATACAAACAGGCCTGGTAATGAGAGACCACAAAATCCAAACAGACAAGGGCAACCGCAACAAAGAAACCGACCAAACCCAAACAGGCCAAATCAGAACCCGAGAAAACCGCCTTCAGGAGATGGTTCCACTAAATAATAATAATTTTCATTGAAGCGGTTTTTTCGTTATTGGAGGTCTCATGCCCCTGCACAAAACCATGGTTATGAAGTCCCCTGAGGAAAAAATTATTTATGTAATAATTTTGATTTTGTATGCAATAGTATTAAAGCTGGTATGCATCCAATAAAAGTAGCAACAAAAAATATCTCCTTATTGAGCATCCAGCACACTAAGCCGGAAACTAATTGGGTAGCCGTTATTATTAATATTATTTTAAAAATGATATTTTTCATAAAAATAAATTAACGTTTAGCATAAATGCATGACTAAGAAGTGGCGGGTATTTTCCTCGACCCGCCACTAGCTTCTAAAGATATTCTGCAATGAAAAGGTATAAATAATTTAATAAGTGGGTAATCATTGGATACTGTGGTAAGTGCAAGACAATAATATTAAAGACATACACACCGGGTTCGTATGCCCCTGCACAAAACCCTGGCTATGAAGTCTCCAGCGGAACATAATCTTTATTACTCTCACTGAACTAACTTAAAAAAATAAATCAGAAACGGTGTGAGATTGCAATAGCCCCATAGATCTCATTCTTATCAATCATTGATTTTGTTTCCCGTTGCTTCAATGTATAGATTGTATAAACAGAATTTCTTTTCCCCGAAATAAAAATACCGCCTTTTACAATATAGTTTATCGGTTTCAGTGAAGATGTGTACAAGCCCTTGTCGGTACGAAACATGCCACCCTGCACAGTGGCATTGTACGCCTGCACTATTAAGCCGGGTTCTAAAAATGCAAAAATTTCAATTTTATTTTTAGACTTTACCGCTGTATTACTTAAACGTCCGCCCCAAAACGAACTGTTATTTTCTTCTTCCATTCTGCCGACCTTTAGCAATAAGCCTGCTGAAGCATTGGTAAATGTATTTCCAAGCGTTGCTTTTCCGGCAGCATGCAATGTAAAATGCTGACCCGGTTTTTGATTGATGAGTGAGTAATAATATTGAGCAGAAACATTAACACCCATTTCATTTTTCACCTGGTACTCCCATCCATACAATTTATCATACTTAAATATGCCGTGTATAATTGATTGGGCCTCCTTACCTAAAGCAGCCGGGCCAACTACTCCTAAAATACCATCGTATAAAAAAACATCCTTATTCTTATTGAATTTCGTTTTCCCATACGAAGCATATAACCAACCTGCGTATGGGCGATCCATTGTTTTCAATACTTCATCCAAAGAATAACTGTTAAAATAAGGATTGAAAATCATTTGGCCCAACTCTACCCGATGAATTGTTTTAAGTAATTTATTCCCCGTTTGTTTTTTATCAACCCAATTATACCGTAAAAAAAATCCGTTGGTATAATA
>JAYWCV010000019.1:0-5335 GCA_043780275.1 Chitinophagaceae bacterium | reverse complement strand
CCAACCGGTACTAATGCAAAAGTTCGTTTTTTAAATTTAGCCCCTTTGCAGTCTGCTGTTGATGTTACTTTTTTACGCACTTCAGCTATCCCAATGGATAGTGTAACAATTAGCAATAATGCCTATGCAGGTGCTTCGCCCAATACTGCTTTGTTAGAAAGATTTACTTCATTACCCGGAGGCACATATACAATTAAGTTAAAGACTGCAGGAACGCAAACAGTAGTTTTATCAGCTGCTACGTCATTATTGGCGGCAGGTCGTATTACAACGGTATTTGCTTCCGGTACTGCAAAAGGTTTACCATTGGCAATAAATACAATTAATAACTTTGGTTCACTTTAATAATAGTAATCAATAGATTTATACATGAAAAAGCTACTCATTTGAGTGGCTTTTTCATGAAATACATCAATGAAATACTTTGATTAATGTGTTGAAGAATGAGTTTACTAATTGGTCTGCGGATATTTAAATAATCAAGTTTTTATTTACAACACATCTTATAATAAAATATGTTTAATAATAAAAACGTATAAACAATTCTGGTAAAACACTTTCATGTGATATCCTCTAGTTTGATGAAATTTTGCCGGGTTAAAGTTCAATTATTATATAAACGGTAAGCAGCAAAAACTATATTTAAAATACCTTTTCTTTTGTATATTGCGCCTCGCTAAAAAACTAAGTGCAAAAAATTTTTAACAACAAAACAAGGTTTATGAGAAAACTGATTATGTTATTGCTATGCCAAATTCTGGTCATGCAATTTTCCTTTGCTCAGGGAAGAGTAATAACAGGTAAGGTTACAGATACAGATGGAGCTCCTGTATCCAATGCGACAATATTTATTAAAGGAACTAAAACGGGCACAACTTCCCAACAAGATGGTAGCTATTCAATTAGTGTTTCGGCCAATGCTAAAGCACTAGTGATTTCTGCTGTTGGAATGAATACGCAGGAGTTACCTATCGGTACAAGTCAAGTTATTAATACTACTTTAACTCTTGCGGATAAATCCATGGAAGAAGTAGTGGTTGTAGCTTATGGTACTGCTAAGAAAGTTACCCTGACTGGTTCTACTGGCACAATTAAAGCAGCAGATATAGCCAAACGCCCGGTTAGCAATATTACAAATGCTATTGAAGGAGCTATACCTGGGGTTGTCGTTGCTTCTGCAAACGGTCAACCTGGATCTGGTAATGCAATCCGTATAAGAGGATTTGGATCAATCAATGCCAGTTCACAACCATTATTTGTGGTTGATGGAGTTCCTTATATTGGTGGTACTTCAAATATTAATCCGGATGATGTAGAAAGCACTACTGTTTTAAAAGATGCGGCAGCTACTGCATTATTTGGTTCCCGCGGTGCAAATGGTGTGATCATGATTACTACCAAAAAAGGACAAAAGGGTAGAAATGCTATTTCTGTAAGAGTATTACAGGGTGTTTCCTCCAGGGGTCTTGCAGAGTATAGCCGGTTAGATGCACATCAATATTATCCGATTATGTGGGAAGCATACCGTAACTCATTAGTATATCCTGTATCAGGTACAGGTATAAGCCGCGACTCTGCCAATAGAGTAGCTACTGGTTTAACTACCCGTACAAGTATCAAAGATCTACTTTCGTACAATCCATTTAATGTAGCAAATAATACAATAGTTGGTGTTGATGGCAAAATTAATCCCAATGCACAGTTAATTTATGCCGATGATTTAGATTGGCTTAAAGACCTGATGCGGATGGGATCAAGAAAAGATTATACGATCAATTTTAATGGCGGAGCTGATAAATCTGATTATTTTTTATCTATGGGTTACCTCGATGAAAAAGGGTTTACTATTCGTTCGGATATGAAACGCTATACAGCCAGATTAAATGTGAATGTACAGCCTAAAACATGGTTTAAAACCGGATTGAATATTTCCGGTAATCATACACAATCTAACCAGGCAAGCGATGGCGGATCAACCAATTTTGTAAACCCATTTTTTTATAGCCGAAATGTAGGGCCAATTTACCCGGTATTTGCACATAATATGACAACTGGTGAATACCTGTTAAATGGTACCGGTAATAGATTTTGGGACCTTGGTAATATGGGCGGCGTTTCTGGTGTACCAAACAGACCAAGTGGTGGATTTTCAGGCAGACATGCATTAGCAGAAACATCTTTAAACCAATTGAATTTTAATAGAACCGTGGTGAGTGCCCGTAATTATGCGGACATCACTTTCTTAAAAGATTTCAAGTTTACCAATAATGTTTCTGTTGACTTTCAAAACCAATATGATGCATCCTACGAAAATACATTGGTTGGTGATGGCGCACCCGCAGGTCGTTCATCCCGTGAGTTCGGTTCTTCTACCGGTCTTATTTTGAGTCAAATTTTAAATTATGGTAAAAAAATTGCAAGTGACCATCGAATTGATGCATTGGTTGGGCATGAAAGTTTTAACCAATTAGATATGGGTCAGCGAGGTTTTAGACAAGGTCAATCTTTATCCGGGAATACAGAGCTAAATAACTTTACTACAATAAATGCAGCAACTTCATATTTAGATCGATACAGAATAGAAAGTTATTTGTCCAGGGTTACGTATGATTATCAAAGCAAATATTTTTTATCAGGTAGTATTCGTCGGGATGGTAATTCCCGTTTTGCAAGTGAATCACGTTGGGGTACTTTCTGGTCAGTTGGTGGTGGTTGGAATATTGATAAGGAGAATTTTCTGGATAATGTTTCCTGGATCGATCAATTAAAATTCAGAAGTTCGTATGGGGTGGTTGGTGTTGCAGATGGAATAGGATTTTATGCATACCAGGGGTTGTATAATTTTGCTAATAATGCTAATGAGCCAGGAATTATTCAAAGTCAAACAGCATTTTTGAACCGCAAACTAACCTGGGAAACCAACAATCAATTTGACATTGGTACAGATTTTAGTTTTTTCAAAAACAGGATCAGCGGATCATTCGAATACTATAATAGGAAATCTACAGACTTATTGTTTCAAGTGCCTCAACCTTTATCAAGTGGTGCTTTAACGTCGAATAAGAATACGGCAACGATGTATAATAAAGGGTATGAGTTGCAGTTAAATGGAGATATCCTGCGTATGAAAGATCTAATCTGGAATATGAATGTGAATTTATCTACAGTTGAAAACCGAATTACAAAAATGCCGGATGCGGTTCCTGAGTTTATTACCGGTACAAAAAAATATGCAGTAGGAACTTCTATTTTTGATTATTGGTTACGCAGCTATTATGGAGTTGACCCCTCAGATGGTGCTGCCTTATATCTTGCACAAAATACAGCCCCAGGTGCTACCCGTAGATTGGCAATCAATAAAAATGGTAATGTAGATACGGTGACCACAGCTATTTCAAACGGAAAATTTGAATTTCATGGATCAACCATTCCTGATCTTTACGGCAGCTTTAACCAATCTATCACTTTTAAAGGATTTACTTTAAGCGCTTTATTTACGTTTCAGGTTGGTGGTTTAACGTATGATGCAAACTTTGCTGGCTTAATGTCTGCCGGTACTTATGGAGGAGCAGTATCGAATGAAATATTAAAAAGATGGCAGAATCCCGGAGATGTAACAAACGTTCCAAGGATGGATAATGGAAGACTTGTAGATTTTAATGGAGGATCGTCCCGTTGGTTAATTGATGCATCATATATAAACATTCGTACTTTAAACTTGTCTTACAATTTACCAACTACGTTGTTATCCAGGTTAAAGATGAAGAGTTGCCAGGTATTTTTCAGTGCAGAAAATCTTGCATTTTTCTCTAAAAGAGTTGGGTTGAATAACCAGCAGGAATTCACTGGAGTTACTTCCAATGCATATCCTCCAGCCCGAATTGGTACTACAGGATTAACCATTAACTTCTAAATTAATAGTAATGAAAAAATATATTTTAGCAACTTTAGCAATTATATCAGTAGGCCTTTTTTCTTGTAAGAAAGAATTCCTGGATACTTTTCCAACTACTTCTGTGGCAGCAGCCGATGCCCTTGCTAGTACACAGAATGCAATAGCGGCATTAAATGGTATTCACCGGGTTATGTTTTTTCAATATGATGCACAGGGTCAATCTGGTGAGGGTGCCTGTAATTTATTTAGAGACTATATGGGGGAAGATATTGTATTTCCATTGGCAAATGGAAGTACCGGTCATCTTACCTGGGTACAGTGGCAAAACCACCGCAATGTAAATGCTTCTGACATGCGTTTTGTTTATCGTTTTTATTATCGTTTAATTGCCAATGCAAATGTACTTATCAATGGAATTGATGCAGTTCCCGGACCGGATGCAGATAAGAAAATGGTGAAAGGACAAGCTTTGGTTTACCGGGCATGGGCACATTTTCAATTGATTCAGTTATATGGGTCTCGTTATGTTGCCGGATCAACCAATAGCCAACTTGGTGTTCCTTTGTTAGTAACAAACAACATGGAAGGCCAGGCAAGAGCTACCGTAGAAGAAGTGTACACACAAGTAAATAAAGATTTGGATGATGCACTTGTTTTACTGGCTGGTTATACCCGTACCGGATCTGCGGCAAAATCTAATTTTAATATAAATGTTGTTCGTGGTATCAAAGCCCGAGTTGCTTTAACTCAACAGAATTGGGAAGCAGCAGCTACCAATGCTATTGCAGCAAGAACTGGTTTTACATTGATGACAAATGCCGAATATCTTTCTGGATTTAATAACTTGTCAAACCAGGAAAGGATTGGGGTAGCCGCCAGATAGATGATCACAATACATTCTTCTTTTCTTATTTTGCCTATATCTCTGCCAATTTTAACTCGACCGTACTTCGTACACAACCAAGGGCTATCAATGCTACATTATGGCTTTCAATACCTGCTGCAGATATACGCAAACAATGCTGGGATCTGACAGGCACTACTGTTCCGGTACCTCCGGGTGGGGCAAGAGTGCCATACCAGAATAAGAAGTACCTGGCCAAAACAGATGCGTTGAGTGTGGGAGATGTTCCTTACATGCGTACGGCTGAAATGTTTTTGATTGAAGCAGAAGCAAGAGCCATGCAAGGGCAATCTTTACCAGCTCAGCAGGCATTATTTACACTGGTTAGAAATAGAAATGCAAGCTATGTTCAATCTACCAACACAGGGCAAGCATTGATTGATGAAATTATGTGGAACAGAAGAGTTGAATTTTGGGGAGAAGGTTTCCGGTTTACTGATTTAAAACGTACTAATCAACCCATGAGTAGAGTTGGAATTCCCAATCATGTACAAGCACTGATACAAATTTCAACTGTACCTGCCGGTGATGTTCAA
>JAYWCV010000018.1:0-4418 GCA_043780275.1 Chitinophagaceae bacterium | reverse complement strand
CCAATGATGCAATAATCCTGAACCGATCCATAAACCCTTTCAAAAGCCCGGGTATAACTTTCCCTATAAATTGTTGGATCTTTTACAAAATGCCGGCTGTTACTGGTTGCCGTTGTACCACTGCTTTCAAAAACGACTGAGGGTTGAAATTGAGTTGTAATAACCTTATGAGATTTGAAAAACCGAACCGGAAGAAAAGGGATTTGCTCAATATCTTTTATTCTTGCCACATCATAATGCAAGGCGTTTACATAATTATGGTAAACTTCATTTTGGGTATATTGAAATTGAAAAACCTCTAGGGCTAATGCTTCAAATCCGTTTTCTTTGACTTCAAATATTTTATCTTCCCATTCACAGCCCATTATATATTCTTATCAATTAAAAGATTAAATTTGTTTATATCAACTCTACAAAATGAAAATCAGCATAACATTTATCTTTCCCATTTTGCTGTTCATGGTGTTTGCCGGATGCAAAAAAGACAAATTCACCACAGCTCCGCAAGTTAAAATAAAATCTATTTCACCTGATGTAGTTACCAAAGGTAATTTTATTACAGTAACAGCAAGTTTTACCGACGATGAAGGAGATATTCAAGATTCCGTATTTGTTGTTTTCAAACGGTATAACGGAACCGCTACTTTAACTACTGACACTATACGTATTACTCTTGGCAAACTGGGAGTACCAAATACCCGTAGTGGCGATATTGATTTATTGGCAAAATATGGTGAAATAACAACAGGTGCATTGTTTTTAAATACTGAAAGTGTAGATCGGGAAGTTAGTTTTGGAATGATATTAAGAGACAAGGCCGGCAATAAAAGCAACTATGCTGAGTCGAAAAAAATTACATTGAAAAAACCATGACCTTCATCCATTAAAGTCAATTGTTTCGTCAAATACAAGGTTCATTCGTTTATAGTAATATCTGCATTTATCATTATGCTGTAGCCCCGTTCGAAAGTTTAATATTATTCCCTTTACCTGAATCTATCATGCGCATTTTTTTACCTACGATGGCATGTTGCTGTTTAAATCCATGCTTCTTATCTTCGCTTTACTTTACTTATCTTAACCAAAATATCAAATACCAATAATCATGGCTGCTAAAACAAAAAGTAAAAAATCGATCATTACTGATAAATCATTTCAGTTTTTTAAAGACTATATTAATAACCCATCCCCCGTTGGATTTGAAAGCAGCGGACAAAAATTATGGCTGGAGTATCTGAAACCATATATCGACAGCCATTTTGTTGACCCCTATGGAACAGCTGTTGGTGTTATCAATCCGGATCATACATTTAAAGTGGTTATTGAAGCACATGCCGACGAAATCAGTTGGTTTGTCAACTATATTACACCGGAAGGCTTTATTTATTTAAAAAGAAATGGTGGTGTCGATCATCAGATTGCTCCTAGCCAACGGGTTTTTATACATGGTAAAAAAGGATTGGTAAAAGCAGTTTTTGGCTGGCCGGCCATTCATACAAGACTTGGCAATACCGACCAGAAAGAAACCCAACCAAAAGTGGAGAACCTTTTTTTAGACTGCGGAGCAAGTACAAAAAAAGAAGTAGAACAACTGGGTATTCATGTAGGTTCTGTAGTTACTTATTGTGATGGGTTTGAAGAAATTGCCAATGATTTTTATATCGGCCGTGCTTTTGACAACCGTATTGGTGGATATATGATTGCAGAAGTTGCCCGACTTTTAAAGGAGAACAAAAAGAAACTTCCATTTGCGTTATACATTGTAAATGCAGTGCAGGAAGAGATAGGTTTACGTGGTGCAGAAATGATTGCCCGCAGAATAAAGCCAGATGTAGCAATCGTAACCGATGTTACTCATGATTCTACTACACCTATGGTCAATAAAATAGTTGAAGGAGATACGGCTTGCGGTAAGGGACCTGCATTGACTTACGGCCCGGCAGTTCACAATAAATTACTTGATTTTATTCAGGGAGTGGCCGATAAAAAGAAGATACCCTATCAATTAAAAACAGTTTCACGCAGTACCGGAACCGATACCGATGCATTTGCTTATTCAAATGACGGATGTCCATCCGCATTGATTTCGATACCTCTCCGCTATATGCATACTACAGTAGAAATGCTGCATAAAAATGATATTGAACAAACCATACAATTGATGTATGAATCTTTGTTGGCTTTATCACCAAAAACCAATTTGAAGTATATGTAATTTTAATTCCTGACCCGTAATTACTTAATTGGAATTCCCAAAACTTCGAATAAGCATAAAACCAAAGAATAGTAATCCGGCAATTAAAAGAATATTTGAAATAAGCCAGATCGTATAATTATCAATTAGGCGGTCTGGTTTTTTATTAATAAAATAATTAGGGGTTGGAAAAAAGTATTTTATCAGTCGTTGAAATTTAGTGGGGGTATATAATTGCTTACTGAATTGATCTTGGTTGTAATACCTTGCAGGCATTTCATTTTTTACTAATTCCATCCATGCTTTATTGATAGCACTCATACTATTTTCGTGTAAAGAATCATTTTGCCAATATGTAAAACTGAATCCATTCATATCTTTTCTTTGCTTTATTTCTTCTAAATTTAAAAGAAGACCTTCTTTATTTTTAAAGAATAGATGATTAAAGGTTGGATCAATTAAAATCCATTTTTTCAAATCAGGTATATACACTTCAGTAAAAATATGTACACCAATTTCATTTCCGTCAACAGGTCCGATGGAAATATACCTGGAAACAATTCCCAGCTTTTGAAGAAAATAAGGAAAAATAAATCCATAGTTGCCACACCATATTTTGGATAAGCCCTTATGTACAAGATTCAACTGTTCGATGGGTGACTTATTATCCAGTATTTGATCGGGTAAACCTACTTTACCTATTGTTTTATCAATTATATGAGCATACACTTTTTCAATTTAGTCAATGAATTATCTGTTTTTTGAATGCCAATTGTGTCGGTTAAATAAGATTCAAGCCCATCCTCATTATAATTGAATGGTGAATAATCAATTCCCCATCTCGAAAGTTTTGAACTGTCATTTAACGAGGACTTATTTTCATATTTAGATGGAGTAATATTCCTATGAATCCGGTCATTGATTCTAAAAATCAGTAATAATACCAAAAGTGCTAAGAATGTTTTTTTGTTGAATAATTTCATTAAAGTTCTATTCAATTGTTTACCACTTTATTTTTTCTCCGAATTTTCCCAGACCAAAATACCCATTCAGTTGTAAATTCAAACCAAGCTGATTGAACGCCGTATTATTTTGATAATTGGTTCGTGCAAAACGAATCTGCATTTTATTCAATAGTAGCCCTGCTCCCATTGAAAATCCATTCAAGCCATTCCCGGAATTACCAATTCCTAATTCCTGTCTCCGTAAATGATTATAACCAATATTGAATTCAATTTTTGAATCAATATAAATATGACCTGCTAAAATTACATGCCTGAATATCTTATCAAAAATATATTTTTTATTGGCCCGGTCTTGCCCAAAGCTATTTACTGAATTAAAATTTTCATCGTTATACCGAATGTCAAAAACATTCAGATTATTGGCTGTAAATGAAAACCCGAATGGTGCTTTCGCTAATCGTTTTGTAATGCCTATAATCAAATCGAAGGGCAATTCTTCCTCCATGGCATTCGTGTATTTTTTTAATTGAACACCCAAGTTTTTTACCAGAACAGAAGCAGAAAACAAATTGGATGAGTCATGATATTGCAAGCCAATATCAGCAGCTAGTGCATTCGATTTGTATGGTCCATAATCTGAGTTAATAAATTTTATGGTTGTTCCTACATTCCATTTTTGTAAATAACTATGTGAAGCCGAAACTTGCATCACCCAATCTGCGGGCCTGAAATTCCCTAACATATTACCGGCTGCATCTGTTTGTTGAATGTCGCCATAATTTATATAATGGATGCCGTATGCAAAACTTGTATTGATTGCCGGATGATAATAACCCATGGAAAGATGATATGTTTTTATTCCTGTATAAAAATCATTGAAAGCCGCATACATCTGTGTATGCATGGTTGGTTTCAATAATGCCGGATTATAAAAAGCTAATCCAATATCATTGCTTGTGTACGATGTATTTACCCCTCCAAGGGAAGTTAATAAAGGGGAAGCTGATAAGTTGACAAAGTTAAAAGCAGTATTGCCGCCCAGTGTTTGTGCACCAGACTGTGTGGAAATAAAAAGGAGAAATATGTAAATTTTGATTTTCAACTTATACGAAAATGAGAAAAGTTTCGGAGTTAGCCATAATAAAAAAAATCCCCTGCTGTTGTGCAAGGGATTAATTATCTAAAATAGGATTTTTAATATTGAATAGCCATTTCTAAAACCTGTGTCATATTTTTTACATAATGAAACTTAAGTCCTC
>JAYWCV010000017.1:0-5864 GCA_043780275.1 Chitinophagaceae bacterium | reverse complement strand
AATGCCGGGCATTGGTGATCACGGTGTTTTCCGTTTCTATTTTGCCGGCTAAAACCAAATCAACCATTTTAAATTTCAACACTTCCAATCCATGATTTTCCTTGGCTGAAATAAAAATGAGGTCTTTAAGTATGGACAATTTTTGTTTCAATTCATCGCTTGCATTGATATCCGTTTTGTTGGCAACCAATATATATTTCAACCCCAGCTTTTGAAATTCTTCGGCCGCTTTTTGTAATTCTTCCACCGATGTTTCATTTACATCAAATACATTCACTACCACATCGGCCTGGTTCATTTTCTCCAGGCTTTTACCAATACCCGCTGCTTCAATAATGTCGGTAGTATGCTCCCGGATTCCTGCCGTATCTATCAGGCGGAAAAGGATCCCGTCAATATTCAGTATCTCCTCGATGGTGTCGCGGGTAGTGCCGGGTATTTCACTCACGATGGCCCGGTCTTCATTCAGCAATGTATTTAGTAAGGTAGATTTGCCGGCATTGGGTTTACCAATGATGGCTACACTCACCCCGTTCCTGATTACATTTCCCATCTGAAAGGATGCTGCTAATTGTGAAGTGGTTTGCAATGACTCATTCAGCAACTCGTAAAACTTGGTACGATCTGCAAATTCCACATCCTCCTGCGAAAAATCCAATTCCAATTCTATTAATGCAGAGAAAGTCAACATCCGTTCCCGCAGTGCTGATAATACCTGTGAAAATCCTCCCCGTATATTGGTCAAAGCCGTTTTATGTGATGCTGCGGTATTACTGACAATCAAATCGGCTACGGCTTCTGCCTGTGTCAAATCCAATTTACCATTGAGAAAAGCCCGTTGGGTAAATTCGCCGGGCTTTGCCAATCTTGCTCCCTTATTTATACAGGCATTGATTACCTGTTGATGAATGAATGGTGAACCATGACAACTTAATTCCACCACATCCTCTCCGGTATATGATTTTGGACCTTTGAACAATGAAACCACTACTTCATCCAATAATTTTTCATCTTCTTTTAACAGGCCTACATGAATGGTATGTGATGATTGTTTTAAAAGATTCTTTGACGGAAAAAGATCATTGGCAATTGTCCATGCATTTTTTCCGCTCAATCGAATTACAGCAATAGCACTTACTCCCGGTGCAGTTGCCAAAGCAATAATCGTATCGTCCCAACCTGATAATTTACCTGCCATAAGTTGTCAAAAATAACGTTGATTTATCTACCACTGAAATATGACTGCATAAAAAAATCCTCCGTTTTGGACGGAGGATTACTATTTCTAATTTTTTTAAATTAATAATCGGATGAAACAACGAATGTGATAGGTTGTTTACGATACGCTTTTACATGACGACCATTCTGTAGGGCCGGTTTCCATTTTGGTCCTTTATTGATAACTTTAATGGCTTCATTTTCCATGCCGTATCCGTGTTTTGTTAATCCCTTAACGTCACTGATAACACCTTCTTTATCCACAATAAACTGGATCCAAACTGTGTACTGACCTTCCGGAGCACCTGCATCAACAGGAGCATTCGGGTTCAGGTTTCTTTCCAGGTATTTACGCCATGCACCTTCTCCACCAGGGAAAGCTGCTTCCACTTCTACCTTTTCAAAAACCTTATTTTCGTCATCTTTTTTTACTTCAATAACCTGTTTACCCTCATCAACAACGGCCGTAGCAATACCCATATCCTTGATACCTTCCTGGCTTACAATAGCAATTTTGGTATCTTCCAGTTTTTCTACTTCAGGTGGAATATCTTCCTTTTTAACTTCCTCATCTTTTACAATTTTGGGAGGAGTAAACTTTGTCATCTCAACCTTTGGTGGCTCTTGCTTTGGTGGAGGTGGAGGAGGTATCTCCGGCTTTTTTTCTTCCTGCTTATATTCCTGCAAAACGACGTCTTTCACATCCAGCTTCGATTTGTTGGCGTTACTGATACTGCTCATTAAAAAAGAAGTGCCAAATACTAAAACAACCATTCCGATTGTTAATAAAAGAGACAGTCTGATCCTCTTTTCGTACGTTTTGCGAAGGTCGTATGCTCCATATTCTTTGTTTCTATCCTCAAAAAGAATATCAAGAATATCTGCAGATAATATTTTATTTACGTCCATTTTTTATTCGTTTAATATGTGATGCCCAACAAAGGGATTTCCACATTTGATTTTTTAATTACCACCGGCTACCTGAGATCTTTTGATCAATTCGTTTTCGACAGGTAAAATATCTACCAGTGCAAAACGCTTAATTTGATTTATCGTCATTTCATCCAGAATATCTACTGCATTTTTATACGTAGATTCTTCATTGGGTTTGATAACAATAACCAGATCATCCACCGGTGTACTTCTTTTTTTATCAATGATGATCTTACGGATCCCTTTTTCCGGATTGAAAGAAGATGATTGAAAATTTGAAGCATCTACAGCCAGTTGACCATTATAGTAGAAAACCTGGTTGTCCTTGGCCAATAAAATGGTCAATGCTCCGGATTCCTTCGCTTTGTTCAATTCTTCATCCTTCTTTGTATCTTTTGGCATAAAAAGATCCAACGTAGTGGGTGTACTCATTGTTGCCGTAAAAATGAAAAACGTAATGAGCAAAAAACCAAGATCCACCATGGGAGTCATATCAACAAGTGTTGACATTTTTTTAGCTTTTTTTACACCAGGTCCTTTTTTATGGGACTCACCGCCACCTTCCTGTACTGCTGCCATGTTTTTTTAATTTATAAATTTAAAAAAGTTTTTATCCTGCTTGTTTCGCGGGTGCATTACGTACCTTATAAAGGTCTGTTCCTGCCGGCACATCTTCGGGTGACGTAATCAGCTGAAATTTGAAAAGTTCGTTTCGCTTAAATGCACTGAGTACATTTTTGAAATTCGGGAACTTGGCAGCATTGTCACCTTTGATGAGATAATTAATTTTCCGTCCGGTAAAAGCCGAGTGTGCATCTCGAACCCAATAGTACAATTCATTACTTAATGAATCCTTAATAGGAATTCCGTCTTTCACAATAGCTGACCGCTGATCAAGTGGAACTTGTAAATAGGCTTTTAACTTTGAAAAAGGAACTGCAACACTTGGATCTTCCACAAAGCTTTTCATTTCTTCTTCGGTTAATGACAGTTTGCGAACTTCATTAATATTTTTGATGACTTGGTAAATAAGGCTTTTGTCTTCTTTCTTTTCTACCTGCATGGTAAAATAAACTTTGCCTTCTTTATCGATAGCAACCAATATCCCGTCCTGCTGCATCAACTCTTTTGAAGATACCGAATGCGGAGTTGTAATCTCAACTGCCTCAGATGGCTTAAACTTGGTAGCCATGATGAAGAATGCTAAGATCAGGAAAGCCACGTCCACAAACGGAGTCATATCATTCAAGATTGCCTTCTTGGGTATTTTAACGCTTGGCATGTTTTATTCAATTTTTGTAATGTATATGATACAATTGGTTCAAAATTCCACACATCTTTTTAAAAAAGATTTGCCTGTTTATTTGTACATCGAAGCAAAGCTCTGTGTCAATGTGAATCCTGATTCATCAATACCATACGTGATTGCATCAATTCTGGTTGTGAATATATTGTACATCATTAATGAAATAGATGAAGTACCAATACCCAGGGCTGTATTATACAAGGCCTCTGAGATACCTACTGCCAATTCACTTGCTGCACCTGCTCCACCTTCTTCTCCTAATGCGGAGAAAGACTTAATCATTCCCATTACCGTACCTAAAAGTGCCACAAGGGTACCTAAAGATGTCAATGTAGAAAGGAACACTAAGTTTTTCTGAAGCATGGGTAATTCCAAAGCAGTTGCTTCTTCAACTTCTTTGGTGATCGCCATAACTTTTTGGTCTGTATTCAATTCATTGTTTATAGTCATTTCTTTATACCGACGTAAACCTGCTTTCATAACATTTGCTACAGAACCGCGTTGCTTATCACACTCAGATAAAGCCGCATCAATATTACGGTTAGCTAAATGATATTGTACTTTACGGATAAAATCAGCAATAGATCCACTGCCTAATGCCTTACGGATAGTCAGGTAACGCTCAATAGAAAAGGTAACAACCATCAAAAACATTCCAATCAATAAAGGAACGATGATACCACCTTCATAAATACGGTGAAACGCATCTGTAGGCTTTACGTGGTGAGGCCAGAAACCACCTGCCAAATCGGGTTGCTTAAATCCGGATGGATCTCCCATTAAAAATCTCCAAATAACATAACCTGCTACTACGCAAAAAATGGGTGCAAGCCAAGAAATACTGTTGCTACTTTTTTTAGGTTGTACCGAAGTAGACTTCACAGATGCTGTAGATGTTGTTTCAGCCATGATCTTAATTTTTAGTTTTTAGTAATTAGAAAGTTTTTAAGAGCCACAATGCTACAAAAATTATCAGTTCAATCAATTAATTTGAACTGATTTTTTATAATAAAGGTTGGCAAGTTAAGGTTTTTTTGAAATGCTTCATAAAACTGTACAAAAAAATAGTAATTTTTTAAAGCATTTTTTTTAATATAAAATAAATTTCTGCTAATTCTGGTTATTCGTATCTCAATGCATCAATTGGATTTAATTTTCCGGCTTTGATTGCGGGATATAATCCTGCTAATAACCCAACTACAGTACAAATAAAAACACCATAAAATACCCAATCCCAGGGAACGACAAAGCCGGTTTTTAAAACCAGCGAAAACAGGTTGCCAACGATGATTCCCAATAATATCCCAAATATTGCACCTAATATGCTAATAATGATTGCCTCCAGTAAAAATTGCTGACGTACCATCTTGCTTTTTCCCCCAATAGCCTTTACTAATCCTACTTCTTTTGTTCGCTCAGATACAGATACCAGCATGATATTCATTAATCCGATAGCGGCTCCAATCAAAGTAATTAATCCGATAACTGTTGCAGAAATTGTCAAAAATCCCAGGCTTTTCATGGCGGTTTCTACAATGCTGTCACTCTTATCCAAAATAAAATTACTTTCTTCCGTTGTGGACAGTTTACGAATAGGACGGAATTCTCCTTCGGCTTCACCCATGGCCTCATCCATATGGTTAATATCATTAACCTTTACGGCAAGAGTATATGAAAATCCGGAAGAGAAATTATGTTCGATATTCCGATAACTCGTCAATACCACATTGTCTCTGCTGAATCCAAAAGTGGAACCCCTGCTTCCCAAAACCCCAATTACCCGAAAAGGTAAATTGTTGACCCGTATAATTTTATTCACTGCATTCTGCGGTTTCTTATTGAAAAGAGAATTGGCGACATCATATCCCAACAAACAAATATTACGTCCGGAAAAAACATCGGCGGCATTCATATTTCTTCCTGCTTCCAACGTAAATCCATTTAATAACATATAGTTTTCATCGCTGCCAAATAAAAACACATTGGGACTTGTTTTTTTTGTCTCGTAGGAAATAAGCGAATTGCGACTAGCTGTAATTGAAAGAGATGTGATGGCTGGGAATTGATAATTTTTTTTGAATGCTTCTGCTTCTTTGAAAGTTATATTTTTTCCCAAATTGGAAGTACGTAGTTTTTTATTACCCGTTTTTGATTTTTTAATCTCCGATCCGCCTCCACCAAACCGGATATTTCTTTCCTTGTAACGGACCGTAAACCCATTGGCTCCCATTGTGGAAAAACTCTCCGTCATTTTCTGATTCATGGCTTTAATGGCTGTAATAATGCCTATCAATGCCATAATTCCAAAAGCGATGATTGCTACGGTTAGTCCGGTACGCAAACGATTACCACGTACGGTTCTTAATGCTAAAGAAAATATATCACGAAAATTCATATCATTGAGTTG
>JAYWCV010000016.1:0-10206 GCA_043780275.1 Chitinophagaceae bacterium | reverse complement strand
GGATCTGTGGTAATAACCTTCTTTGGCTTTTGAGCAATACAACTGCTGCTAACTGATATAGCGGCAAGCAACAAGGTTGAAAAAGAAAAAATCTTCATGTTTGTGTTTTTTTAATTCAATAATTTGTGCACAATGAAATTACAAGATAACCTTTTTTGTAAAACGGGTTTATGGATAAAACTAATTCGCCGATTGAAATGCAGGATGAAATTCTTGTAAGGTTTTTCGTAGAAATTCCCTGTCGAGGTGTGTATATATTTCTGTAGTGGTAATACTTTCATGTCCCAGCATTTCCTGAACAGCCCGAAGGTCCGCACCTCTTTCCACTAGGTGAGAAGCAAATGAATGCCGGAAAGTATGTGGTGAAATGGCTTTTTTAATGTCCGCTTTCTTCACCAGATCCTTGATAATTAAAAATATCATTACTCTGCTTAGTTTATTGCCATGCTTGTTTAAGAAAACAAAGTCTTCCTGTCCGGGTTTGGGTTGATTATGCACCCGTATATTTTTGAGATAAATTTTGATATATTTTATGGCACTGCTTCCAATGGGCACCAGTCTTTCCTTATCTCCTTTACCAATTACCCGGACAAATTCCACATCCAGATAAAGGTTGGAGATTTTCAGGTTCACCAGCTCACTCACCCGTAATCCGCAGCTGTACAGCGTTTCAATAATGGCCTTATTGCGGCCTCCGTGTGTTGTGCTCAAATCAATTTGTGCAATGATGTTTTCTATTTCATCAAAACTTAGCACATCCGGCAGAGCTCTCTTCAGTTTTGGTGTTTCCAGTAAAGTGGTGGGGTCGCTTGCCGAAATATTTTCCAGCAAACAATATTTAAAAAAAGAACGTATCCCTGAAATGATTCTTGACTGAGAAGTTGCGGTCATTCCCAACTCTGCAATCCATTTCAAAAATTGTTTGAGTTCCTTAATGTCAATTTGTGCAGGTGTTTTTAATTGACCCGTATATAAAATATACTGGGTCAGTTTATCGATATCCCGCATATATGCATCCACCGAATTTTCCGATAAGGATTTTTCCAGTTGCAGATATGCTTTGAATCCTTTTTTATAAGGTTCCCACATTGGTTTACAGACTTATTGTTTTCTCCAAGGTTCTTTTCTTTCCGTATTCAATCAACGTAACAAAAATTCTGTTCCTGCTTACATGTACTGAATCGAATGTTGCATGTAAATTTTTCCAGTCAATTTTTAATTCGGCATCACCCATCAATAGTTTTTCGGTTTTACCGGTTGCCATATCTTCTACATATATAAAACTGTAATCGGCATAGCAGATCAAACCATCCGCTATGGAAAATTTTTTATCGAAATGTGTCAAGGCACTGCTGTATTTGTTGATACTGTTTGCTTTTTCGTAAGGTAATTTTATCAGGTAACCACGGCCGGTTTCACAATCATTCAGTTCGAGCCATGCATGATCCGTTCCAATAATATGTGCCTTGGTATGTGTTTTATTGATTTTTAAACCATGATCTACCAGCTCGGCAAAAGGCATAGCCAGATTTTTTGCTAAACCACTATGGCTCCAGAATATAGTATCAGGCTTGCATTGGCTCATGCTGATATAGACGTAGGGTTTTTTGTCAATATCATCCCGGTTGAATTTGATACTGTCCGTCTGGCAAGTAGTATCACAAAAAGTAGCTTCACCGGTAGATCCTGAATTATTACACTGTGTAAAAAGAGCTGCCATGATAACGGATGATAGCAAGAATTTAATTTGCATGTGTATTGGTTAAGTTGCAGCAAAAATAAAGAGTTGAACTTATTAACAAGTATTTTTCTTCTATCTTCGCCGCCCCTAATGAACCGGGTACATGAAAGTCAATTTAAGATCATTTAAACAAAAGTTAAGACACCGCAGAACAGGATATATAAAATTTCTAAAGCGGTTAGAAAAAAAGCCACCAGCCAATCTGGATATTCTTACTGTGGAAGTAGAAAAAGAAGTTTGGAAAGAAGTGGACTGTCTTAGCTGTGCCAACTGTTGTAAAGTGATGACCCCAACTTATGTAGCCAAAGATATCAAACGGATTGCCGCACATCTGCAAATGACGGTGAAGGAATTCAAAGATAAATGGTTGAATTTTGACAAGGAAGCAGGAGACTGGGTAAATAAATCTACACCCTGTCAGTTTTTGAATATGGGAACGAATTTTTGCAATATTTACGAAGTAAGACCGCTTGACTGTTCAGGATTTCCGCATCTTGCAAAAAAGAAAATGGTAGAATATATTCATGTTCATCAACAAAACATTGAATATTGTCCGGCTACATTTAAGATGGTTGAAAAGATGATGGCGAAAGTGGGATTGAAGAGCAAGTAGTTCCGGCAATTATAAATAAACATCTTCAATTAAAAAATATTCAGGTTCTTCATTTTTCAATATGGATATTGCCAGGATATCGTACTGCACATGTTTGTATTGTGGGTTTTGATGAAGAAATTCATCAGCAGCGTTCAGTAAATTTTTAAATTTTTTAGTGGTCACATTTTCTTCGGGATGACCGAAACGTTTACTACGCCGGCCTTTCACTTCAATGATATGCAGGGTATTGTTTTTTAGTGCAATCAAATCAATTTCATAATGCGAATGCCGCCAGTTGGAGAATAGGATGTCAAATCCCTTTTGTGTAAAATACATAGCTGCTAATAACTCCGTTGATTTACCGAATTGGTTGTGCGATGCCATGTATTATCTTTAGGGTAAAATACAAAAAGAATGGATACGAAGGATACTGTTTTTTTATTGGAAGGTAAAGTTCAGCACTATGCATGGGGCGGTTATGAATTTTTACCTGCCATACTTCAGAAAGAGAATCCTACACAAATTCCTTTTGCAGAATATTGGCTCGGAGCTCACCCGGGTAGTGCTTCGGATGTTGTGGTTGATGAACAGCTGAAAGTTCCATTGAATATTTTTATTGATCAGGATGCTGAATCACGACTTGGTAAAAAAAATATTGAATCGTATCATCAATTGCCTTTTTTATTCAAATTGCTGGATGTAAGAGACATGCTATCCATACAGGTTCATCCCGATAAAAAAAATGCTGTCATTGAATTTGAAAGAGAGCAAGAGGCAGGAATTCCTATATATGCAAATCACCGAAATTATAAAGACAATAATCAAAAATTGGAACTGGCTGTGGCAATTGATGAACTTTGGTTATTGCACGGATTTAAACCGGTTGAAAAATTAATGGAGACACTATCATCCGTTCCGGAATTCAATTCCTTTATTCATATTTTTAATATTAGCGGCTACCAGGGTTTATACAGTCATGTAATGGAATTGGCACAAACATCTGTCAATGCCATCTTACAAACCTTAGTAAATCGGGTTTGTGGTTTATATAAATCCGGTTCTTTAAATAAAAACCAGGAAGATTATTGGGCAGCAAAAGCAGCATTGACACATAGCCGAAATGGGAATATTGACCGGGGAATTTTTTCTATTTATTTTTTAAATCTGTTTAAATTAAATAGGGGAGAAGGGATTTACCAGGATGCAGGAATTCTTCATGCTTATCTGGAAGGAAGAATTGTAGAAATCATGTCAAGCTCTGATAATGTGTTGAGAGGCGGATTAACGGTGAAGCATATCGACATTAAAGCATTAATGAAGCTGGTTCATTTTTCGGCAACCGTACCGAAGATTTTAAATCCGATAAAATTGAATAATTCAATATCTTTTTATGATACAGAAGCACCTGATTTTTTATTGAAAAAATATAGTTTGCAAAATGGACAATTAATTCCTGTTAAAACAGAATCCATAGAGATTTTGTTTGTTCTGGAAGGAGAAATTGACATTCAACAAGGGAATAAAGTTCTTCATCTTGTAAAAGGGCAATCGGCTCTTTTGCTTGCCAATCAGACGATTCAGCTGAAAGCCATTTCTAATTCAATTATTTTTGGTTCAACCGTTAAATCACCTTTAGCAGAAGGATAAATTTTTAATTGCTTTAATTCATTTATTTTTGCCATGAAATTTTACACATATGAAACAAAACAAAACTTTATTTATAGCTTTTGGCCTTTTGATAATCAGTGCTTCTTTGTATAGAATTTGGGATGGCCGTCCATTGGGTTTTGCACCGCAGATTGCCATGGCCATATTTGGCGGAGCAGTCATTCAGAAAAAGCAATGGGCTTTTATATTGCCGATACTTTCTTTATTTATTTCAGATGCTCTTTATCATGTTTTATATATCAACGGGTTGACAGAAATCAGTGGTTTCTATAAAGGTCAGTTTACAAATTATATTTTATTCGGTGGTTTAGTAGCCATTGGATTCCTGATAAAAAATATAAAATTATCGAGTGTATTGCTGGCTTCACTGGCAGCACCAACCGCATATTTTGTGGTATCTAATTTATTGGTATGGTTAAATGGCGGTGGATTAGCCCGGCCAAAAACCCTTGATGGATTGAGGCTTTGTTATGCTGATGCAATGCCTTTCTACCGTGGTAGCCTGGTTGGAACACTGGTATTCTCTACCATATTATTTGGTGGATTTTATCTGATTCAGCAATTTGTTTTAAAAAACAAATCGCAATTGGCATAAAAAATAATCTCTTTAAAATAAAAATCCCCCTCGCCTAAGACGAGGGGGATTTTTTTAAAATAACTTTTTATTTTCCTGTTCATACACGTTGTCTATACCCAGGTTTTTCCCATCAGCTGCTTCCGTGGCTAATTCATCACAACGATTATTAAACGGGTTGTCAGCATGTCCTTTTACCCAATTGAATTTTATTTTGTGATGCAATGAAAGTTGATGGTATTCCATCCAAAGGTCACGGTTTTTTTTGCCGCCTTTAAACTGATTGGTCATCCAGTTTTTCAACCAACCCAACTCAACTGCATTTACGATATACTTACTATCGGTAAAAATGGAAATTTTCAGGTTTTCTTTTTTCAATGCTTTCAATCCTTCAATGACAGCCATCAGCTCCATCCGGTTATTGGTAGTATATCTGAACCCATTGGATAATTCTTTCCGTCTGTTTCCATTCATTAATAAAACACCGTATCCTCCGGGTCCGGGATTGCCTCTGGCAGCACCATCTGTATATAATATAATTTCGTCAGACATGTTTCATTTTCTGATTAATTGTGGAATTTTATTTTACTTAAACCTGAAAAACGCCTGTTCTGAATATCTCCATTTCGGGGTTATGATTGGCTGCATTTAATCCTTCAGATATCAATTTGCGTGTATCCATCGGATCTATGATTTCATCTACCCAAAGTCTTGCAGCTGCATAATAGGGTGATGTCTGCGCTTCATATTTCCCCATAATTTTATCAAACAATATTTTTTCATCTTCCGCACTTACTTCCTTGCCCGTTGATTTCATGGAAGAAACCTGGATCTGCAATAATGTTTTTGCTGCCTGCTCTCCACCCATCACGGCAATCTTTGCAGATGGCCATGCATATATGAAACGGGGATCATAAGCCTTTCCACACATGGCATAATTTCCGGCACCATATGAGTTGCCTACAATGATCGTAATTTTTGGAACTACTGAATTAGCAACGGCATTCACCATTTTTGCTCCGTCTTTAATGATGCCGGAATGTTCACTTCTGCTGCCCACCATAAAACCGGTTACATCCTGCAAAAATACCAGTGGGATTTTTTTCTGATTGCAGTTCATGATGAAACGTGCTGCCTTATCAGCACTGTCATTATAGATGACACCACCCAATTGCATTTCTCCTTTTTTCGATTTTACAAGGGTACGCTGATTGGCTACAATACCCACTGCCCAACCATCTACACGGGCATACCCACACAAAATTGTTTTTCCGTAATCTTCTTTGTATTGTACAAACTCGGAATCATCAACTATACGTTCAATGATTTCGAGCATATCGTAAGGCTTTCCATTTTTTGAATCTACGATGCCATAAATCTCTTCCGGATTTTTTTTAGGTGCAATTGGGTCAATACGGTCAAACCCGGCAGTGTCTTTATTATGCCCCATCTTGTTTACGATCTTCCGTATCTGATCAAGACATTCTTCTTCGGTTTTAAATTTATAATCAGCAATGCCCGAAATTTCAGTATGTGTTTCGGCACCGCCCAATGTTTCAGAATCAACATCTTCACCGATGGCTGCTTTTACAAGATAGGGGCCGGCCAGATAAATGGAACCATTTCCCTCAACCATCAAGGTTTCATCACTCATGATGGGCAGATAGGCGCCACCTGCTACACAGGCACCCATAACCGCAGCTATTTGCGTAATTCCCCGGGCACTCATTTTTGCATTGTTTCTAAATATGCGGCCAAAGTGTTCTTTATCTGGAAAAATTTCATCTTGCATCGGAAGAAAAACCCCTGCACTGTCAACCAGGTAAATAACGGGCAAATTATTTTCCATGGCAATCTCCTGCATCCGCAAATTCTTTTTACCACTGATGGGAAACCATGCACCGGCTTTAACGGTCTGGTCGTTGGCAACAATAACAAATTGTCGTCCGTGCACATAACCAATACCTGAAACCGTTCCTGCTGCAGGACATCCGCCATATTCTTCATACATTCCATATCCTGCATACGTACCAATTTCAACAAATGTCGAATCCTTGTCGATCAGGTAGTCTATCCGTTGCCTGGCTGTGAGTTTATTCCGTTCTTTTTGTTTGGCAATGGATTTCTTGCCGCCTCCTTCATGTATTTTATGTTGTATCCGTCGCATATCGCTCAGCGACTGCTTCATTGTATCTTCTTTTTTATTGAATTCCAGATCCATGCGTTTATTATTTGTGAAACAAAGATAGGTTTTCAAAAACCGCAGTCTATTAAATTAATGATTTCAGGAGAAATTAAAAGGGATGATAAATTCTTTCGGCATTCCGATAAACATCTTCTTTTTTCAGACTCATTTTTTTAGTTTTCTGATTTGTAAATAATTCCATCTGATCGTCATAGTGCTTACTGCCGGGAATATTGGATGAACCATAACTGATGATGGTTTCAATCTCGGGGCCATCTTTGGTAAATTTTGTTAACTGAATATAGGATTCTCCATGACGACCTTTTACCATACCGTTTTTATATGGAGCAGAATCCATAGAGGAAATGACATCTGGTAAGCCGGGAAGTGGAATGGCTTTATCACCCCTCACCAATTTTTGGTATTCTCCCAATGCTACATTTGTTTTTCCGAAATATGTTTGTAAATAATTTTTTGCAAAACGGAGTACTTCTACTGTTTTCTCTTTTGTGAAGGTTCTGTAACCTATATTCCCTTTGCCTATTTTATCAACTACATAATAATAGATAATGGCCATGAGCGTTGCTCCTTCACTTTCAATGTTTGCTTTGTGATTCCAATTTTTCATGGTGATGATCTGCTCTTTTATGTCAGGGAATTCGACTTCACTAATTAAGAAAAGGGTATCGGTATTTGTGGAATAAGAAATTTTAGCGGGCAGTTGTAAATCGTATTTTATTTTTTTTAAATCTTCAAAACTTATTTTATCTCTTCCTTTCATTAATTCCATAAATCGAAGGCTACGGTTATTTTCATGTGTTTCATATCCCATGGTAGGGTCATAATTTTTGCGTTGCAGATTATCCGTACTTGCGGAAGAATTGTATGGGGAATGATTACTATTGAATAAATAACCTGATGTAGGATTGAGTTGTTGTGGCAAATCTTTTACCGGATGATAGGTCGTCCACAAGGTTTTGGATGTATTACCCGGCAAGGTTTTTTTCCAGTCATAGTCTTTATTACGGAAAGGCATGATGGCATTACTCAGATAAAAAATTGTGTCATATTTATCGGCATACATCACATTGTAACCCGGGATGGCATTCATTTCATACGCATTCCGAAACTCCGTAAAGTTCTTTGCCTTATTCATCCGATACCATTGTTCCAATCCACGAATTTCAAAAAGAGATCCTGTACGGATTGAAAAGGCTTTATCGTCTGTTAATAGAGTAGGGCCGTATTTACTCCAGTATACTTTTTTCTTGATCCCGATTTTCAGTAGCCCAACTTTTACTTTCAATTTTGCAGTTGTTTCTTCCAGGTTCATCCACTCTCCATCAAATTTGTATTGTGTTTTATTGGATGGATTAATTTCCAATTGATAAACATCCAGTTTGTCGGGATTGTTCACTGTATGGGCCCAACCCAGGTTTTCGTTAACACCGGTTAAAAGAGTAGGAGAACCGGGAAACAAAGCACCTAGCATATTCCAGCCCTCTTCACTAATCAGGTGGGCTTCATACCAACTAACCGGACCTTCCAAAGGTTGGTGGGTGTTGAGTGCCAGATAAACATTCCCATCAATCGTTTTATTTGAATTGAATGCATACGCATTAGACGCAACCGGTTTAAACATATCAATGGCCGGTGGAATGGATCCATTCAATATTCTACCCAATGCTTTATCCACACCACTCGAAATATTTAATTGTAAAACAGAAAAAGCCAGTATGTCTTTGGGTGTGACCGGAAATAATTGTTTCAATAAAATTTTTTCCGGATACTTTTTTGCAAAAGCATTCAACCCTTGGCAATAACCTTCTAATAATTTTTTATATTGTGGCGAAATATCCGATTCGTAATGTGCTTCAACCAATTCTTTTATTCGTAACAGTTTAACCACATAATCAATTTTGGCCCCTCCCTTTCCGTTATATCTTCCCAGCATAGCCTTACCTGCCATTAGCGATGTTTGAATGGTTTTGTAATCGTCTTCTGCATTGGCAAAAGCAAGCCCATAAGCTACTTCCGCATCTGTTTTAGCATATATATGCGGCACACCAAAGCTGTCCCTTACAATTTCAATATGTTGCGGATTTATTTTTTGTTGGGCATTTAAAACAGAAAAACAAAAAATGGATAATAGTAGGGTTATTCGTTTCATGATTGTTTATAAAGGAAGAAGGATTAAAAATATGATTATTTTTATATAAATGACATAAAAAAGCCCCGTATTTACAGGGCTTTTGAAGAATATATTTAAACTTTTTCCAGATACAATTCTTTTCGGAGTTCTTTCACTCTTGCATCTATCAGAAATTCGTCAAATGTAGTTAACCGATCGATAATGCCATTGGGTGTTAATTCAATCACTCGGTTGGCAACACTCTCCATGAATGTATGGTCATGGCTCGATAGCAAAACGATGCCCGGAAAATTCTGTGCACTTTCGTTAAAGGCCTGGATACTTTCCAGGTCAAGATGATTGGTTGGTTGGTCAAGAATAATCACATTTGGATGCTGTAACATCATACGGCTGACCATGCAACGTACTTTTTCTCCTCCGCTCAGTACATTAGTTTTCTTCATGATGTCGTCACCACTGAAAAGCATTTTACCGAAAAATCCACGCAGGAAAGGCTCATCGGCATCGGTGATATAAGAAGGTACCCATTGACGTAACCAATCCAATAAGGTTTCCCCGCCGGTGAAAAACTGGTTGTGTTCCACCTGTAAGTAAGCCGATGTAATGGTGGTTCCCCATTCATAGGTTCCGCTTTTAGCTGTTTCTTCACCGTTAATAATCTGGAAAAAACGGGTAACAGCCAATGGATCCTTGCTGTAAAAAGCAATTTTGTCTCCTTTATTTACAGAAAAAGAAACATCACTGAATAGCTTTCGTCCATCTACTGATTGCGATAATTTTTCAATATTTAAAATCTGGTTTCCAACTTCTCTTTGCGGTTGAAAAATAATGCCAGGATATTTACGGTTACTTGGTTCAATATCTTCAATCGATAATTTCTCCAATGCTTTTTTACGTGAAGTAGCTTGTTTCGATTTGGATGCATTGGCACTGAACCGGGCAATAAAGTCAATCAGGGCCTGACGTTTTTCTTCCGTCTTTTTATTCTTGTCCGTCATTTGGCGAGCCATTAACTGTGAAGACTCGTACCAGAAAGTGTAATTACCAGAATAGATCTTGATTTTTTGTTTGTCTACATCGGCCACGTGTGTACATACTGTATCCAAGAAGTGACGATCGTGACTGACTACCAATACGATGTTTTCATAATCAGCCAGAAAATTTTCCAACCAGCTGATGGTTTCAATATCCAGTCCGTTGGTCGGCTCATCCAGCAAAAGAATATCCGGGTTGCCAAATAAAACCTGTGCCAATAAAACCCGTAGTTTTAAATTGGATGGGATATCTTTCA
>JAYWCV010000015.1:0-14758 GCA_043780275.1 Chitinophagaceae bacterium | reverse complement strand
ACTGGTACTGGTGATACCAAAGTCGCGGCAATTAAACTGGAATTGTAACACAAGTCCAAAAACATCATAAGCTGCAGAAGTGCCGAACTGAACCCTTGACTTAGGAACATATTTTAACCTGCCTGTTAATGATTTAGTCAATGGGGCCGCTAAATTTCCTTTCCAGGTAAAATCCATGGTTACGATATAATCATTACTCAACAAATCATATTTTATTTCTTTTGATTTGAGTTGAGCAATATTGGTAACCGTTAAATTCTGTGTTCCTGTTACTATTGCAGTAGTACCCATTGCACCCAGATTACATGCCGCATCTCTGCCAGGTTCACCGGTATTGGAAGTGTTTACCTGGACATAGCCATTAAAATATGTTTTTGTTGGATCACTTTCATAAAACGCCCATGAACTATCTCGAAGTGGCTGTCCTGTTATTGTATAGTTGAGCATTTTTTCAGGTGTAACATCGTGCATACCGAATTGGTTAAAACGACCGGTCAGCAAGCCAGATGCTCCCACATAAGTTGTTTGCCATAATACACTGGAATGGGACTTATCCATTTTCCACTCATTGGTATTTCCGGTAGTCATATTTCCCGGCAGATGAATATTGGTACCTCGATTAATTACAGGACCGGTGGTTGCTGGGGCAGGAAGTTCATCGTTCCCTTTTGTACAACTTGATATGTAACCGAATACACTGATAAGAACGACTAGAATTGTCAGTGTCTTATTGCTAAGAAGTTTCATAATTGAAATATTTTAATGAATAAATGTTTATTTATGCTGTAAAAATATTTCGATACAACTGACTTAATTATGATAATCATCAAATTATTACATGAATTAAATCATGTTCTTTTTAACTGTGGCATTTATTATTAACAGGCTGGAAGCCTTGTCATTGCTGAAATAACCGATACAGACATCTTTTATTAATCAATAAAACTGTTATTCAACAGAATGCGTTTTTGACCGATTTTGTATTTGGCTAATAATGAAAGAGGATAAAATAATAAACAGAAAAGCTCCCAGATTGACGAACAGACTGACTGTATAAATTTTCATGTCATTCGCAATGATCTCCTTATCTGAATTTGTACCAATCATCTGAAAAACTACATCTCGAAGTATAAAAAAGAAAAAAACGAAACTGTGAAATAGGCTCCAAATTGTTTTTTTTCTAAAAACTGGAAACCAAAATAACACAGATAGTATTCCCCATATCATTAAAAATGGTCGATGCAGGCCTATTTGTAACCTATCTAAGGAAATGTCGGGATATAGATTTTTTATTTGCAGACCAAGGTATAAAGTGCCAACCAATGCATAAGCAAGCGGCAAAAGAAAAACGATCCTGCTTTTGATTTTGTTTTTTATGGATTGATTTTCAAAAATGAAATGAACAATAACATAAAGCAATGGATAACCAGAGAAAAAACTAATCAATTCCATCAGCTGCGCATATGCAAAAAAACTATTGTCCATTTAATCTATTTTTTTAACAGTATCCAAGGTCATGTCGAAATTACAGTTCTTTATGAAAGACTTTTCTAAAAATAATATTGATCTGTTTTAAACAGCTTTGTCACTTATTAAAACAGTTTTTTCCTTTTATTTTTATTGTACAAACATTGTATTTCCTGATATTTCGATTTACTTAGGAATTAATGCCTGATCTCTTTATCTTTCAAACTGTCTTTTTTGAATTTTTATATTAATTGAAAACTATGTTTCACTTTTTTTGGAAATTATGCTTGAGGATAGCTGGCTGGAATACAGCTATTCCATTTCCGCATCACATTAAAAAAATGGTGATTATTGTTGCACCACACACCAGTACATGGGATTTCCCACTGGGTCTTGCATATCGCAGTGTTTGCCGGATGAAGAACACCCATTTTTTAGGTAAAGCAGAATTATTTAAACCCCCATTCGGTTTTATTTTCAGGTGGTTGGGTGGTACGCCTGTAGATAGAAAAAGTAAACATAATGTTGTAGAGCAGGTTGCTGAGCTTTTCAATAAACATGATGGATTTATTTTAGCACTTGCGCCGGAGGGTACCAGAAAAAAAGTAGATGCCTTAAGAACCGGTTTTTATTTTATCGCCAAAGCAGCCAAAGTGCCAATTTTGATGACCGGTTTGGACTTTGAAAATAAAACATTGATCGTATCGGAACCTTTTTTCCCATCAGATGATGAAGCCGCTGATTTTAAAAAAATTATCAATTTTTTTGGCCCCATAAAAGGTGGAAATGCGGAATTTGGTTTATCACATTTAATGACCGAACTTGATCAAAATAAGCAGTAGCGTGGATTTTAATGTGTTTTTAGTTTGCTAATTTTTTGCTAAGTTGATCTTTTTTAAAGCCAATCTTATCGGTTTTTTATTCTTAGCCCGTTACATTTGTAAATCTTCGTCCTATGAATGAAGTGAATAATAGAAAGATTGATAAAATTTTAAATTAAAAATTATGAATAGAAAATTGTTAGTAGGAGTAGGAATTATTTCGATATTCTTATTCTCCTGTGTAAGCCGTAAAAAAATGAATGAAGTAGAAACACAGTATAAAAACCTAACTGGTGCTCATCAGTTGTTACAAGCCGACTTTAAAAATTGTGAAGAATCTTTAGCCGACTATAAAAGAAACAAATCGCAAATGGAATCGGAGAACGGAAGTTTGAAGAACAGGATTTCTGATTTGAGCAGCCAGGTAGATTTTTTAAAGCAAAACAGTTCAACTGTTCTTAACCAGTTAAAAGATTTATCCGTTGTAACTTCTTCTCAGGCAGAAAGCATCAAAAAGTCATTGGAAAATATAGGTGCTAAAGATGACTATATCAGAACACTGCAATCATCCATGGCACACAAAGATTCATTGAACATGGCACTGGTCCTGAATCTTAAAGGAGCATTGGCAGATATCAATGATAAAGACGTAGAAATAAAAGTTGAAAAAGGAGTGGTGTATATTTCTATCTCTGATAAACTGTTATTCAAAACAGGCAGCTATGATGTTTCGACTGCTGCACTATCTGTATTAGGAAAAGTTGCTGCCGTTTTAAACAACCAACCCAATATTGAGTTTTTAGTTGAAGGGCATACAGACAATGTTCCTATTCTGGGTGGGGCCATTAAAGACAACTGGGATCTGAGTGTACTTCGTGCAACCTCGGTTACACGGTTATTGCAAACAAAATATAACATCGACCCTAAACGTATGACAGCCGGTGGTCGTGGAGAATATGTCCCTGTTGCCAGCAACAGTACTGCTGACGGAAAATCGGCTAACCGCAGAACCCGTATTGTAATTCTTCCACAGCTTGATCAATTCTTCAAGCTATTGGAATCAAAATAATTTACTGATTTAAATTTTTTAAAACCCCATCCGCTGACTGCGAATGGGTTTTTTTTATTCCCGGCCTGATTTACCGGCTGTGATTGCTTTAATCATTGCCGCACCATGGTTTTAGTTTATCTTCATATACATTTTATACTCGCTCAAATCTAAAACTCATATTATGACTACAACTTTTTATATTATTTTTTTTATCGTTTTATTTTTTCTCTGGGGTATTAAAATAGTTCGCCCAACCCATCGGGGATTGATAGAACGCCTGGGTAAATACCATCGTTTTGCAAATGCAGGTTTTCATTGGATCATCCCCATCATTGAAAAAATATACCTGGTAAACGTTACCGAACAAATGGTAGATGCAGAGCCACAGGAAATAATCACCTTCGATAATTTAAATGCCCGGGTTGATGCACAGGTGTATTTCAGAGTTAACTCAGATGAGGAGAGTGTTAAAAATTCTATCTATAATGTAAACAAATATCAGTGGCAGATTGTAAATCTTGCCCGAACGACTTTAAGAAATATCATTGGTACATTAACGTTGAAATTAGCGAATAGTGAAAGAGGAAAAATTAATTCTGAATTACATAAAACGCTAAAAATCGAAACAAACACTTGGGGTATTGATATTGTTCGTACAGAGTTGAAAGAAATCGACCCACCCAAAGATGTGCAGGAAACCATGAATAAAGTAGTAAAAGCCGAAAATGAAAAAATAGCTGCCGTCGATTTTGCTACAGCCAGGGAAACATTGGCCGATGGAGAAAAAAGAGCAAAAATAAAAGAAGCGGAAGGTACTAAAATTGCAAAAATATTAGTTGCAGAAGGTGAGGCAGAAGCCATCAAGTCGGTGAACATGGCGGCAGAAGAATATTTTATTGGCAATGCACAGGTATTAAGAAAACTGGAAGCAATGGAAAGAGCTTTGGAAAATAATGCTAAAATAATTGTACCTGCGGGGTCTGATCTGGTGAATGTAGTTGGAGAGTTGGCAGGAATTGTTCCAATCAAAAAATAAAAATAATTACTATCCCATGGTTTTATAGTAAACCGGAGAAAAGCTTTCCCCGGTTTTTTTATTTATATTAACAAGAACTGGACAGGTTTATGTATTTCCATTATTCCATATCAATTTGTTCAATTAATAAATAAAAAATCAGACATGAAAAAACTTATACTCCTTCTTACAATTTCGGTTATGGCTGTAATACCGTATTCCTGCAACAGCTTACAGAAAATTGGTAATTATTTTCTTACCGAACAGGACGCAATAAGTGCCATAAAAGAAGCCCTTACAATTGGTAGCAAAGCCGGATCAAATATTCTTGGTCAAAAAGGAGCTTTTGGTAAAGAATCCATTATGGCCGCCATTTTTCCGCCTGAACTGCAAAAAGTAGTTGGTATTTTACAACAACTTGGATTGAGCAGTGAAATTGATCGATTTGTAAATACGATGGGCACCGCAACAGAACAAACAGCTCTCAGGTCGGCCCCCATTTTTTTAGCGGGCATTAAAAGTATGACCATAAAAGACGCCATCCATATTGTAAAAAACGGCAATAGTGCAGCAACCGATTTTTTACGAAATTCCATAGGAGATACATTAAGAAAATCTGTTTCACCTGTTATGAATGAAGCCCTGAATGAATACAAACTGGCTGCCGAGTGGAACAAACTGGTAGCTCCAGCAAAACTTTTATTTGGCGACAAACTTAACCTTGATTTGGGAAATCTGATGTCGGGATTGGTGACCAATGCGATGTTTAAGAAGATTGAAGAAAAAGAAATAGAAATCAGAACAAGAGCCGAAGCTAGAACATCTGGATTATTACAAAGAGTTTTTGGTAAGGACTGGAATTAAATTATTCTATAAAAAAAGACAGCATGACTGTCTTTTTTTATAGAACCCCGTTTATTGCCCGGCTTTTATTCTTAATTCATTCAATTTCACTTTCTGGTTTTCAATGTCAATTTTCTGGTTTTCCTGATCAACTTTATTATTGACAAGATCCTGGTTTAATTGTTCAATTTTCTTAATCAACTCGGCTTCTTTAGTTTCCAGTTGATTTAGTTTTTTATCTGCAGCTTTTACTGTTTCTTCCTGGGCTTCAATATCCAGGTTCAGTTTATATTCTGCCGTTTCAGAAACAAAACTATTCAGAAATTTTTTAGTTGACTTAAAAACAGTACTGTCTGATGTTGGAGAAACAAAATTTTCATACCCTTTACTTACCAGCAAATAAAGCATCGATTTATCACTTTCTTTTTTGCTTTTACGATCTACTTTAAAATACAGATCCAGTTTTTGGTTCATCATTTCCGGTAGCGATACTTCGCTGTATATAAAAAATCCATCCAGCTTATTTTTCTTCCAGAACAAAGCTCCTTTGGTTTGCGGATCATATCCTGTTTCACTTAATTTTTTAAGTATGGTTCCTTCTGTTACACCTGTTGAATATGGAAGTTGCAATACCAATGCCGGTTGTAAATTATCCTTATACTTAACCGTTGTTACTATGGATTGAGCAAAAGCAAACTGGGTAAAAACAAAGATTGACGCGATGAGTATAATGATATTTTTCATGAGTTTATTTATTTATGCCTAAACTATTGTTCAGATTTATAATATTTTTCGGGATCGCTTAATGCTTTTTTCCATTGGTTTTGATGACTCATCTGCCATTTTTTATCTGGCTGAATTTCCCAATTTACATTTTTCAATTGTTCCTGTACAAACTCCCGTTGCTCGGGGTGAACAAAAAATGGATGCAGGTAAAACCAATCAGCTTCCTTTATCAGATCAATCCAAAAATCTTCGAAATGATGGTAGGTTTTCTCAAATAATTTTATTTCGTCCCGGTCATCATCATAAGTGCTGTAGCTATAGTAAAATTTAAACGTAGCATTTTCATCCAGTACCCGAAAAAGACTTCCTCCTTTTTCTTCCGAACTGATATCGAAGTATAATTCTTTTTTCATGACAACAAAGTTATTCCCTTTACTTTTCCTCTGCCTTTTAAAGTTACTGATAATAATTTTTGGAGATGAAAAATTGTAAATGAAAATGGATGAATCTAATTTTCGTTTCCCCCATTATTTATCTCGTCAACCTATAAATTAAAATAGCCGTTCGTTTAATTAATGCAGGATACTCTTTCAGGTTGATGGTTTCTCCGGGTGCATGTGCCCCACGGCCCGATGCACCAAGTCCGTCTATACAATCCAGGTATTTTGCTACGTAGGAAATATCACCGGCTCCTCTTGCTCCGGGATTTCCGGCTTTTACTTCGCCCAAACCCATAGACAGACTTACATCATTAATAATTTTCACCAGGGCATTATTCCCTGCTGTAGGTGGCATGGAGGGTATGCCATCTGTAAAAGAAATGGAAGCTTTGGTACCGGGTAAATTCTGTGAAACTATCTGCCGCATTTTTTCTCTTGCTTTCTCTTTTTGCTCTTCAGATAAAAATCTCAGATCACCAATAACAACGGTCTTTGGAGAAATGATATTCGTCTTTCCCATAGCTGTGCCTTCTTGTTTCGTATTATCATAATGCACTTCGGATCCGCCAATAAAAACACCCGGATTGAATGTAAGGAATTCTTCCTTACTCAATGTTTCTCTGAACGAATTAATGATCCGCGAAGCTTCGTAAATAGATCCGTAACCCGCCGAACCAAACACCCCGGCAGAATGTGCTTGCCGTCCTTCGGTTTCCAGTTTCCAACCACTTGCTCCGCGTCTGGCAGTAGCAACAATATTCAGTGTACTGGCTGTTTCAAATGCTAGGGCCATATCATGTTGCTTGGCCCTTTCTATAAAATCGCCACGGGTAACTTCTCTTGGATGACCCGCATTTTCTTCATCGCCGGTAAAATAAATAGTTATGGAAACGTCATCCAACAATCCGTTTTGCTGCAAGGCTTTTAAAGCAGCAATCACTAATACATCGCCACCTTTCATATCATTAACGCCTTGCCCTGTGGCAGTACTGTCGTTTAAAATAGTATATGGATTCGGGGGCATATCAGGCTCAAACACAGTATCCAGATGACCAATCAGAAACAACTTTTTTCCCTTGTTTCCTTTCCGGTATGCAACAAGGTGTCCGGCTCTTTTTACAGAATCAGGCATCGAAATCCATTCTGTTTTAAACCCCAACGATTCCAGTTCTTTACCATAAAGAGCCCCCACTTTCTTAACAGCATCTGTATTATATGTACCACTATTAATATTTACCGATTCCTCCAGTATTTTTAATGTGGACGACATATTTTCCTCTACCGACTTTATAATATTTTGTTCTGCTTTTGAAAGAGAAGTTTGTGCCACTGAATGAATGCTTATGCAACCTGCTGCAATAAACAATATCAAAATTTTATTCATCATGTTTTTTGTTTTTACATACGGAAGTTAGGAAAAGAACAGTCTTCTTTTCGAAAATTAAAATCAGAAATATTTTATTTTATTTTTTACTCATGTGCAGCCAGCAAAGGTACATGGGTGTGATAGGCCAGTTTTTTTGTATGCGGCGCATGGTATAAGGCCCTTGAATTACTGTGATGACGCGGAATGGTTATGAGTATATCGATATTATAGTCATTGATAAATTTGTCTACGGCATCATAAAAATCGTTCATACCGATAAAATAAAATTCTTTTTCGTAATCGGCAAACATGATTTTTATCTTTTCCTTTTCCTGCTGATACTCTTCTGTTACTGAAATATAGTGCTCATTGTTGATATTAATGACATGTAAAAAAGGGTTGAACATTTCCAAAACCGATTTTAATAAAGCAACAGGGGTAGTTCTATCTACATCCTTAAACTCTGATGCAAATGCCACATTTTTTATTTGCGAAAACTCGGCATCGTTTGGAATAATCATCACCGGGCAAATTCCCCGGTCTATCATTTTCAATGTATTGCTTCCTATCAGTGTTTGTGCCAATGTTGATTTTCCGGTAATACCCATGGCTATTAAAGTAGCCGTAACCGATTGTGCAAGTTTATCCAGGTTTTCAATCAGGTTACCTCCGGATTCTATTACAATTTCAACAGACTGTACTCCTTTATCAATTAGCTCCTGTTGAATTGAATTCAGGTATCGAATACTTTCTTCTTTCTCTTTTTCATCAAAACTATTATGATATAGCAATACCTGTGCGTCTGCAATACCCGACAACATATGGGCTACATAACGGGATGCATTTAAGGATGTTTCTGAAAAATCTAGTGGAACAATTACTCTGTGCATAGTTTAATGTTTAAGTTTCAATGTTGGATAAATTTACAAAACTTAAATTATCTTATTGAAATATATTTAGCTTCAACATCTGGGAAGCTGCTGATAATTATCAACACGATTTTAATTTTTCCCAATATTAATTCGGCTTAATTCATTAACTTATATATTAAGTTTTCCGAACTTGGTCCATATTTTGCTACAAGCACTTACAGAAAATTCATTTTTATATAACTTCAGATCATTAATACTTCTCATGAAAAAATATACTTCAATAGGTTTATTAATTATAGCCATCTTATTTTTTACGGCCTGTTCCCGCAATCCGGTAACTGGAAAAAAGCAGGTAGTGCTGATGACAGAAGAACAGGAAATAGCCATGGGAAAAGAAGCAGACCCGCAAATTATTGCCCAGTATGGATTATATCCCGATTCTTTATTGCAAAATTTCATTACGGAGAAAGGAAAGAAAATGGCCGGCATTTCGCACCGTCCAAAACTTGATTATGCTTTCCGGATTTTAGATACGGATGTGTTGAATGCATTTGCCGTTCCCGGCGGATATGTTTATTTCACTCGTGGTATCATGGCTTATTTCAATAATGAAGCAGAATTTGCCGGTGTACTTGGCCACGAAATAGGACATATTGCTGCCCGGCACTCTGTAGTACAACAACGCAATGCTATTCTGGGACAACTAGGAATCATTGCAGGTATGGTTATTTCTCCCGAGTTTGCACAATTTGGCGAAGCCGCTTCGCAGGGACTAGGATTATTATTTTTAAAATTTGGCAGAGATGCTGAAAAACAATCGGATAAATTGGGCGTTGAATACTCTTCCAAAATTGGATATGATGCACTACAAATGGCCCACTTCTTTAATACATTAGAGCGAAAACAGGAGCAAAGCAGTGATGCAAGATTGCCCGATTTTTTATCTACACATCCCAACCCGGGAAACCGTACTGTGAATGTAAATAAGCTTGCCAAAGAATGGAAAGAAAAATTAAAATTGATTGATCCGGTTATAAACCGAAATGCATACCTGAAAAAAATTGATGGCATTATTTATGGAGAAGATCCCAAGCAAGGTTTTGTTGAAAGCAATATTTTTTATCACCCGGTTTTAAAATTCCAGTTTCCGATTCCGAAAGATTGGGTATACCAGAATTCTCCTGACAAATTTCAGATGGCACCCAAAGATGGTAAAGCGATGATGATGCTGACACTAGCTGCAGGCAAGACTTTGCAGGAAGCCGCTAATGTTGTTTTACAACAATATAAATTGCAACTTGTTGAAACCAAAGAAACAACAGTGAATGGATTAAAGGCCATTGCCATGATTGCTGAACAGAAATCGGAACAACAAACCATCCGTACACTGTCCTATATTATCCAGTATGGAGATCTCTTTTATCATATGATCGGCGTATCGGATATCAATAGTTTCAGTACCAATTCAACCATTTTCGCTGGCAGTATGCAAAGTTTTAAAACCCTTACTGATCCGGAAAAATTGAATAGAAAACCTCAACGGGTACATATCAAAACGGTAACACAAAACAGTACGCTGAATCAATCTTTACAAAGCTTTAATGTGCCGCAAACAAAATTGGAAGAACATGCCATATTGAATGGATTGAAACTAACAGACCAGATTACAAAGGGAACAATGCTTAAAATAATTGCCCGGGAAAAAGCTTTTTGATCGTTTTTCTTTAAAAAATCTATTTACGTTTCAATGGCTCTAATAAATATTCAAGCCCGTTTAATTTTATTTCATAGATCGTTTGCAAAAGCATGCCCAGTTTACCATCGGGAAATCCTTTTCGTTGAAACCACTCCAGATATGAAACAGGTAAATCGCATAACAGTGTTTCCTTATACTTTCCAAAAGGCATTTTTATTTTTACCAACTGCAACAATAATTGAGGATCTCCGATCATTTTTATTTTTTATATGAAAGCGCATTTATATTTATTCGAAAAATATTTTACAAACATATTAAATCACTGCCATCATAAATCGAAATCTGTTTGCTCTTAATAGGTTAATTTTGTACAAACGTAACCAACAGAAAATGGCAAAAACAAAATTGACAATAAACAATAACGGCTCGGTAAAAATTGAAGGTGATTTTGAAATTGTTGACAGGAACGGGAATGCATATGGCTTGATGGGACGGGAAATAGTCAGCATTTGCCGTTGTGGTCATTCAAAAAACAAACCGTTTTGCGATGGTGCACATAAAGGTCATTTCGAACATGATGCCATTGCTTTTGACCTGCCTCCTAAGAAAGAAGCATAAACTTTTCCCTTTTTATTTTCCGGATTCTTTTTTAGGATTTCAAATTATTTAAGGAATTTATAAAACCGGTCGAGGTCCGCTATTTCAGTACCAGTCAGCGTTTCGTTGTTTTCATATTTGGTTTGAAGATACAGAACGGCTTTGTGCTGGGGATATTTCTCCAGGATGGCCCCGATTTTTTTCCCAACCACTTCATCTTTTTCATACAATGGTTTGTTGGGTTGAATGTCCGATTTAAATCGGGTTGGTTTTTTTAAAATGATCGCTTCCAGTGTGGCCAGTCTTGCCGCAGGCATGTCTTTTACCTTCAGTGCTTTTTGATACAAGCCTTCCAATTGCTTTTTACTTAAGCCGCCTCTTTCAATGTACTGATTGGTCAAACTTTTTACAAACACCGACTCCGGATAAGCTTCCAGAGTTTCTTTCAGCACATCCAATACCACATCCACATCAATTTTTTTTCTTTGCATAATCCATTTTTCTGAAAACTAAAATTACTGATATCGGTTTGATTTAATATGATTAAGAATTTTGATACCTTTAGAAGAATTAATTTAATCAACATGGACCAGCAAATAATTGAACTATACGACAAGTACACTCACTCCTTGCTAAACCGCAAAGATTTTTTTAAACGACTGGCTTTATTAACCGGAAGTACGGCAGCAGCATTGGCTATAATGCCCATGCTGAAAAATAATTATGCACAAGCGGCCATTACCAAATCGGATGACCTTTTTACTGAGTATATCAATTATCCGGGAGTACCTGGTGAAATGAAAGCTTATGTAGCAAGGCCAAAGGAAGATAAAAAATATCCTGCCATTGTGGTCATTCACGAAAACCGTGGATTGAATGCACATATAGAAGATGTGGCCCGAAGAGCAGCAAATGCCGGCTATCTGGCCATTGCACCCAATGCATTATCGGCACTTGGAAAAACTTTTGCCGATGAAGATGAATCCAGAAAAGCTTTTCAGGAATTGAAGGCACCGGATAATCTAACAAATTTCATCAATGTTTTTGATTACCTGGCCACCCGCAAAGATTATAATGGCAATGCCGGTTGTGTAGGTTTTTGCTGGGGAGGAGCTATGGCTAATGAACTAGCAGTAAATGTTTCTCAATTAAAAGCAGCAGTTGCATTTTATGGCCGTCAACCAAAAGCCGAAGATGTTGCAAAAATAAAAGCCGCCATACAAACACATAATGCCGGTTTGGATGAACGAATTAATGCCGGTATTGCAGCCTACGAAGAAGCCATGAAGCAAAACAATATTCGTTTCGAATCTTATTTATACGAAAATGTCAACCATGCTTTTCATAACGACACGTCGCCGACAAGATATGATGAAACATCCGCCAAGCTCGCCTGGCAACGAACCCTTGATTTCTTTAAAAAATATGTGAATTGATCTGGGATTATTTTCCTGTTTTCCGCACATTTGAAAAAATCATCTACAACCCTTGATTTTACTACATTGATTTTTGAAAATGGGTGTTGCAACGCTGAAAACAATAAATAAGAGCCACAAACAGAAAGTCCCGCCCAGATGAATCCATTCGGACTGGCACAAAGAAAATAACTTAGTGTCTTCGCGTCTTCGTGGCAAAAAAAACTGGCCTTGAGGGTACAATGAAACACATAAAAAATATGTGAACTGATCTGGGATTATTTTTTTAGTACTTAAATATCCATTGCATAAAAAAGGTCCGTGCTTCCACGAACCTTTTCCTTATTATTTATTGAATTAAAAATTAAATTATCTCTACACTTCGTTCTACAAAGGCCGTCAGGTCGGCGCCTTTCAACATTCCTTGTGCCAATAATGCCAGGTCGAATGCCTGCTTGGCCATTGCCGTTTGCTTGCTTTCATCTGCCTGCAAAATTCTACCAACCAAATCGTGGTTGGCATTGATGGTTACCTTGTAACTGTCGGGCATCTCACCAAAAAATTGCATCCCATTATTGCCACCCATTTTCGACATGTCCTTCATCCGTCGCATCCACTCATCCATACTAACCATCACGGGCATACTGTCTGCATGCTGACTATCAATATCCACTTTCATTGCCGGATTATTAATAGCCGTTTCAAAAATCGATTTAAGTTTAGTCGTTTCTTCTTCGGTCAACACATGTGCCTGTGTATCTTCTTTTACAATCAGTTTGTCAAGCACATCGGAATCGACCCTTTTTAATGAAGTTTTTTCCAACTTCATTTCGATGTTCTGGATAAAATGAGTATCGATCGGTGAGTTCATCAGCAAAACGTCATAGTCTTTTTTGTTTGCTGCCTGTACATAACTATGATTCAATTCTGCATCCGGCGTGTACAGGTAAACAAGGTTACCATCCTTCTCGGTCTGGAAATCTTTCACCTTCGCTTCATACTCGGTTAATGTAAAATTTTCCTTATTGGTATTGGTCAGCAATAAAAAATCTTTTGCTTTTTCATAAAATTTTTCATCAGAGATGGCTCCGTATTTTACAAACAGGCCGATATCGCTCCATTTTTCATTGTACGATTTACGGTCAGTCTTGAACAGTTCATTTAGCTTATCAGCTACTTTTCGTGAAATATAACTGTTGATCTTTTTTACATTACTGTCGGACTGTAAAAACGATCGGCTCACATTCAACGGAATATCCGGAGAATCGATTACCCCATGCATCAGCATCAGGAATTCAGGAACAATGTCTTTCACCTCGTCGGTAATAAAAACCTGGCGGCTAAACAGTTTGATCTTATTTTTCTGAATCTCAAAATCATTTTTCAACTTTGGGAAATACAATACACCCGTCAGGTTGAACGGATAATCCACATTTAGATGAATCCAGAAAAGCGGATCTTCCGAAAACGGATACAGCTCTTTATAAAAATCGAGATAGTCTTCATCTTTCAAATCGGCCGGTGCTTTGGTCCAGATAGGGTTTGGATTATTGATGATATTATCTACCTCGACGGATTTATATTTTGGCTTGCCTGCTTCATCTTCACCATCCGGTTCTGATGTGGTTCGTGTACCAAACTGTACTTCTATCGGAAGAAATTTAGCGTACTTATCCAGGATGCCCTGTATGCGGTGTTTTTGTAAAAATTCTTCCGACTCTTCATTGATATAAATAATAACATCAGTTCCTCTTTCTGTACGGCTGCCTTCATTAATTTCAAAACTTGTGCTTCCGTCGCAGGTCCATTTTGCTGCCTCCGAACCTTCCTGATAAGACAGTGTTTGAATCTCTACTTTTTCGGCTACCATGAAAGCTGAGTAGAATCCTAATCCGAAACGGCCAATAATTTCATTAGCATCTTTGGCTTCCTTGAATTTTTCCATGAATTCGGTAGCTCCGGAAAACGCCACCTGGTTGATATACTTCTTGATCTCTTCCGCAGTCATACCTAATCCATTATCCGAAATGGTCAGGGTTTTAGCGGTTTCGTCAATAGCAACAGTGATCTTTAAATTACCCAACTCGTTTTTATAATGCCCCAGCGAAGCCAATCTTTTTAATTTTTGCGAAGCATCTACTGCATTGCTCAATAACTCCCGTAGAAAGATCTCATGATCGGAGTATAAAAATTTCTTGATGATCGGGAAAATATTCTCGGTGTTAATGGAAATGGATCCTTTCTCTTGTATCATATGTTTATAATAATTTTTTGATTTCGACGAGTACTCATCAAGACCTGTTCCAAAGGGCTTCTTCTTGTCAGATTGACAGAAAAAAAACCACATCCATTTTCCTGTTTTCAGCGTTGCAACACCCGGAATGAATTTATGCCCTTGAGAATCGTATAAAATATTTTTAAAAAATTTACAATGTGAATAGTCAAACGT
>JAYWCV010000014.1:0-4960 GCA_043780275.1 Chitinophagaceae bacterium | reverse complement strand
TACGGGTGCACATATGGCCACATCTATCAGTTGTGATAAGAGTTTTGTGATAGGAGATAAAAAAATAGATGCCGGAAAATATGCCCTGTTCACTTTTCCGGGTAAGGATGAATGGATCATCGCGATCAATAAAAACTGGGAACAACATCTTGCGGATGAGTATAGTGTAAACGATGACCTGGTCAGAATTTCAATTAAACCAGAAATTGTTAATGGGGTTCAGGAGAGATTGATGTATCAGCTAAAGCCAAAAGAAAATAATTCCGGTCAGATAGAAATTAGTTGGGAGAAATTACGGTTAACTATCCCTCTTCGGATTGTCGATTAAAAACTGAAAAAGTATTTAATGCTAAATAAACTCATACAGTTCTCTCTGCGCAACAGGATGTTTGTGGTGGCACTTTCTGCCCTGATCCTTGTATATGGAACCATCACGTTAATCAATCTGCCAATCGATGTATTGCCAGATCTGAACAGGCCAAGAGTCACCATTTTTTTAGAGGCCAATGGTATGGCTCCTGAAGAAATAGAAACACAGGTCATACTTCCGGTCGAAACGTCATTGAATGGTGCACCGGGAGTGGAAGTGGTAAGATCTATTGCCAGTCCGGGTTTGGGGATGGTCTTTGTTGAATTTGACTGGGATACGGAAATCTATCGGGCCAGACAATTGACTGCCGAAAAATTACAGACCGTGCAATTGCCAGATGGTATTACTGCGCAAATGGGCCCCATCAGTTCTGTCATGGGACAAATAATGATGATTGCTGTTACCTCTGACAGCAGTTCTCCGGCAGACATCCGGACCTTATCCGATTTTACCATCCGCAGAAGATTGATGGGGGTGAAAGGCGTTTCGCAAGTAATTCCGATTGGTGGTGACCGGTTACAATATCAGGTATTGATTTCAAATGAAAAACTCAGGCAATACAATGTTTCCATAAACGATATTGATATTGCCTTGCAGGAATCGAATAATAATACCACCGGAGGTTTTGTTGACAATAAGGGATCGGAAGTACTGATCAGGAATATTGCACGGATACAAAGCCTGGAAGATATTGAAAAAATAGTGGTTACTAACCGCAATGCTGCACCGGTTTTGTTAAATCAGGTAGCAGAAGTGAAATATGGTTCTTCTATCAAACGTGGAGATGGTTCTTTCAATGGTTCACCGGCAGTTATTCTGAGTATAGAAAAACAGCCTACTGCAAGTACGGTAACATTGACAGATGATATTTTGGAAGCCCTGGAAGAGATTAAGTCATCTTTACCTTCCGATATCAAAATACATACGGATGTTTTTCAACAAAAAAGTTTCATCATTAGTTCATTGACCAATGTAGAACATGCATTGCGAGATGGGTTTATATTGGTGGTGATAATATTGTTCCTATTCCTGTTGAACTTCCGAACAACAATCATTACACTAACTGCCATTCCGGTTTCCTTGGTTATTACTGCCATTATTTTTAAGTTATTCGGTATATCCATTAATACGCTTACGCTAGGTGGTTTGGCTATTGCCATTGGCGAATTGGTGGATGATGCGATTGTGGATGTAGAAAATGTGTACCGGCGTTTGAAAGAAAACTGGACTCTGGAAAATCCCCGACCGGTTTTAAAAGTGGTCTATGAAGCCAGTAGTGAAGTAAGGAATTCGATCGTTTATGCAACCATTATTGTTGTGTTGGTTTTCCTTCCATTGTTTTATATGCAGGGAATTGAAGGAAAAATATTCGCTCCTTTAGGTATTGCCTATATTACGTCAATTGTTGCTTCATTGTTGGTATCACTGACATTGACGCCGGCTCTTTGCAGTTATTTAATGGGGAAAAATAAACATCTGAAACATATCAATCTTGCATTTTGGAAAAAAAATAAGCAGGTTGAAAACGAGGAAGAGTCGGATGATAGCCCACTGGTAAGAAAACTCAAAAAATACGATCTGCGTTTATTGAAATGGGGATTGAAAAGGCCTAAGATGATAATAGGTTCTGCCATTGCACTAGTTTTTGCAGCTATGTCAGTCATTCCTTTTTTCGGCACCGAATTTTTGCCGCCATTCAATGAAGGAAGTTATACCATTAATGTATTAATGCCTGCCGGAACATCTTTAGAAGAATCGAATAAGATTGGAACCATTGCAGAAAAACAAATACTGAAGGTCCCGGAGGTTTCACTGACTTCCAGGAGAACAGGCCGGGCTGAGTTGGATGAACATGCTGAACCGCCAAGTTATTCCGAGATCGATGTGGTGTTAAAACCGGGTGGCCGGCCAAAGGATCAGGTCATTGCCGATATCCGTACCAATCTGGACATACTAAATGGCACAACCGTAAATATCGGTCAGCCAATTTCTCATCGTCTCGATCATATATTATCTGGCGTACGGGCACAGGTGGCTATAAAAATATTTGGAAACGATTTATTGCAATTACGGGCACAAGCTCAATTGGTAAAAGACAAAATTGCGGAAGTGCCTGGTGTTGTTGACATTCAATTAGAGAACCAGGTAATGGTTCCGCAATTGATGATTAAACTGGATCGAAAGGCTGTACAACGATATGGATTACATGTAGGTACCATTGCAGAAGATTTAGAAGTTTTTTATAATGGAAAAGTAACCGGTCAGGTTCTGGATGGTCAGAAATCTTTTGATGTTGTCATTCGTACGGATAATGAAACCCGAAAAGATTTTGAAGCTATCCGGAATACACAGATTGCCTTGCCTGATGGCGGTTTAATTCCACTTCATCAGATAGCAAAAGTTGAATTAGAGAACAGTATCAATGCAATCAATCATGAAAATACGCAAAGGCGTATTGTTATATCTGCCAATGTGCAGGACCGGGATTTGGGTAGTACTGTAAAAGAAATGCAGGAAAAAGTAAAGACTGAACTGAAAATGCCGGAGGGATACTATATACAATGGGGTGGACAGTTTGAGAGTCAACAATCTGCCAGCAGATTGATTGGCATATTAAGTATATTTTCCTTTGCGGGTATCTTCCTGGTTTTATACAGTCATTTCAAATCATCCCGGATTGCATTACAGGTTATGCTCAACATACCGCTTGCATTAATTGGAAGTGTTGTTGCCGTTATGTTAACCGGTGGCGTATTTTCTATTGCAACTTTGGTTGGATTTATTACTCTCACCGGTATCGCATCCAGAAACGGAATCATGATGATCAGTCATTATATTCATTTAGTACAACATGAGGGTGAAGTGTTTGGAGACAAAATGATAATCCGTGGGTCAATTGAAAGGTTGGTTCCGGTACTGATGACTGCCCTGGTAGCGGCTTTGGCATTAATACCGTTAACGATGGATGCCACAGCTCCCGGTAAAGAAATCTTATATCCGGTTGCAACAGTTATTTTAGGAGGTTTGGTAAGTTCAACCATATTAGATATGATTGTAACACCGGTGGTTTTTAAAATGTTTGGCGAAAAAGCATTAAAAAAATATATTGACTCACATAATCAATCCGATTTTTAATTTCAATTATTCATAAATTACTTTTATAAAATGATAAAATATCTTGCCTTCAGTTTGTTTATTCTGTCTTTTGTTGCATGTTCATCCGAATCAGAAAATGAAACGACAGCGAATGCTGCAAATTTTTACGAAATTGATTCTCCTGCAGATTCTGTTAGTGCCGAACCCTATTTATTTACCGATAAAAACGGATTGGTTTATTTATCATGGATTGAACGAAAAGCAGATTCCAGTTTTTTAAAGTTTTCTACTTTAATCAATGAAAAGTGGTCAACAGCAATTGTTATTACTTCAGGAGTAGATTGGTTTGTAAATTGGGCCGATTATCCCATGATAGTTTCAGACGGAGAAGGAAATATGATGGCACATTATCTGGAGAAAAGTGCCAAAGGAGTTTTTACCTATGATATAAAAATTCTTGCATCAGCTGATAAAGGAAAAACATGGAGCAAACCATTTATTCTGCATGATGATGGAAAGAAGGCAGAACATGGTTTTGTTTCAATGACTCCCTATAAAGGCGATTTTTTTGTTTCATGGCTGGATGGAAGAAATACTGTTAGCGAAGATCCAAAGGCGGATGCACATGGTCATCAAGGCCAAATGAGTTTGCGTGCAGCCATCATCGATGTTAAAGGAAATAAGCTCAAAGAATGGGAGCTGGATAACCGTGTTTGTGATTGTTGCCAAACCAGTGCAGCAATTACTGCGAAAGGTCCGGTTGTGATTTACAGAGATCGGTCGGATGAGGAAATAAGAGATATATCGATTGCCCGATTAGAAAAAGAAGCATGGGCAAAACCAAAAGCTATTTTTGATGACCAATGGAAGATTAAGGGTTGTCCGGTAAATGGTCCACAGGTGGCAGCCTTGGAAAATAATCTGGCCATTGCCTGGTTTTCATCTCCTGAAAATCAGTCACAGGTAAAAATAATTTTCTCCGAAGATGGGGGAGCAAGTTTTGGAAATCCAATCCGCATTGATAAAGACACAACAATTGGAAGAGTAGATCTGGTTATGCTGGATAAAAATAATGCTGCCATCAGCTGGATGGAAGGTTCTAAAATAAAAATGGCCAAAGTAAATAAGGACGGAACTGTCAGCGAACCAGTTATCATTGCATCCTCTTCTGTTTCCCGTTCCAGCGGGTTTCCACAAATGGTTAAATCGGGTAAACGGCTTGTTTTTGCCTGGACCAACAGTGAAATAAAATCTATTAATGTAGCATCTCTTACTTTATAACCTGGATCTTAATTAATGATTGCATTTATAATTGTCGACGGTTGGGACAGTATAAGTGTTCGGAATATTTTTTAAGTATTGGTAATTTAATGTTTAAGCCTGAAAGGCTGACATTTTTCCTGTTTTCAGCGTTGCAACACCCGGAATGAATTTATGCCCTTGAGAATCGTATAAAATATTTTTAAAAAATTTACAATGTGAATAGTCAAACGT
>JAYWCV010000013.1:0-8611 GCA_043780275.1 Chitinophagaceae bacterium | reverse complement strand
AACCATTCAATACTAAATACAATCACCGTTGCCCACAGAATATTTGCCAGTAAAAAAACAACCAGGAATAAAATATTCTGGAATAAATGCTGTGCTCTTTTTTTGAATTTAAATGGAGGATCTAAAACCTGTTCCAGGGTAAAGAACAAAGCGATCAACGCGATAATGATGTAGTTTAAATCGATAGCAAGAAGTTTGTTTAAGATTTCCATTTTTAGTTTTTTATTTTTAAAAATTTGGCTGCGTTATTATAAAAGATATTTTCCTTTTCTTCTTTTGTTAAAAAATCAAGGCTGTTGAGATAGTCTATTGATTTTTGAATGGCATAAGGCCATAACATCTGATCAGAACCAAACATGATACGGTCTAAATAACCCGCCTCTTTCGCATTTCGTAAAAATTCTTTGATATACCGTTGTGTATTGGGTTCTACCCAAAGCATCACTGCAATATCAGTATAGAGTTGTGGATAATAAGCCATGAGCCTGATGCCATGCTCCGGCCAGTCTTCTCCACCGGCATGCATCATATAAATTCTCAACTTAGGATATTTCACTAAAACATCTTCAATTAAATAAGGGTCACCTAATTTCAGTCTTGCTTTTGGCGACCAGGAATAAGTTCCGCCGGGCTCGCCACCACCCGTATGCACCGCTACGGGGATATCATATTTTTCACAAATGCGCAGATATGGCTGCCAGACAGAATCGCTTAAGGAAGTACCGCTGTAATAAGGGGCTATCTCACCAAAAATTTCAATTTTCTTTTCTTTTATCATCTGTTCAAACTTCACACTGTCCATTCCATAATCATTGTGAGCAAACATTAGAATACCTCTGATGACGAGTTGGCTGCTATCTTTTGCAACCCAGTTTTCTACACTTTCCGGATTACCACTTACAACCGCTTTTGTGATATTCCAATTTTTAAACACGTCGAAAGTAGCCATGAGATGTTCTTCTGCATTTGCCGAACCTTTATTTCCATAATGATCGACAGCCGGTTCTCTTTCACCGAAATCAGCTTGTGTGTAGGAGTGAATATGCATGTCAATAATTTTTCCCTTATACTGTTCATTTGTACAGGAATAAAATATTACAGAAAGTAGGATCAATCTTATATTCATGTTTTTATTATTTTTCTTTTAGCACAACAATCGAACAGGTATTATTATGGTACTCGGTATTGCCACCCAGGTAATTTCCAATTTCTCCAAAACAGAAAAATCCGGCAACGGGGCAATCCCATGTATTGATAATTTCTTCAATTTCATTTTTCACCATTGGCCCCAGTGACTGCAGCCTAGAGGCACAAGAGAATACAATTAATGCATCTGCCTCCTTTTGTTGTTGTTTAATGCTGAGACAATCAGATTTTATCTTTTCAACAATATCCCAATCAGGTGGCAATGAGAAACGGAATTTGGATCCTTGTGGTACAGGACCTGCAAAATTTACTGTACGGGTTGTTCTATTAAAAAAAGTTATTTCCCGTAATACAGATGAAGCATTATCCCTGTATAATTGGATAGGCCTGGCATCATCGGAATAAATTTTTTCATTTTCGTCATCCGCGTCAAAAGATATTCCCAAATACTGTGCAATCATATCCATAGCCGGTTTATCATCTATGGTATATATTGTATTGTCCTCACTCTTTGTTACCGTATGAAATGTTGCAATTGGTTGCCATCCGGAAGTGGCAAACCCGGTCATGTTTATTTTATCATGATCAATGATCAACGCAATTAATCCGCTGTTTGTAATTTTTTTGTTATCGAATACAAATAATTCGGCGCCGGAAATTGTGTTACCTGCCAAACCACCATAAATGAATGCATTTGTTCCAACCTTATCCTGTATGCCGTTAATAATCTCAACAGCATTAACCATTCGCCCGGCTATTGCCAGTATAAATCCCGGGTTTGGAAACTCGTTCATACCCGACACTGCAATAGAATTTGCTACTTCTCTGCTTGTTTTGTAGTCAGCCTCCCTAAAGGTAATTTTGAAATTATCAGGATTTATATCAAGCAACAGTATAACTATTGAGTCTCTGTCAAAATCTGCATCAATAAACTCACCGGCAGTAGTGGCGCCGAAAACACTGATATTTTCTTTATCCAATATGGAACAAACTGCTTCCCGGTCCTGCCTTGCAGAAATAAATACAATTGCCAATGTGGGTTTAAAACCATCAGCAATACTTTGTTCCAAAGCTGTTTGAATTTCTTGTTTAGATTTCCCTTTGATTGATTTTGCTTTCATGTTTACGCTTTTTAAAAATTACCAAAATGGCAGAAACTTACATTTAATTTTAGTTTTATAAACTTAATCATCATTGCACCGGCCCCAAATATTTATCATACCAAAGAAGTGTTTCTTTTACGAAATCTGTTCGAGGTACCAGGTGGCCCGATTCATAAATAATCATTTTCTTTTTATCCTTTGGCGTTCCCAGAAAATCATACATTGGCTTTTGTGAAGTTTCAACCGGGAAGAACATATCATGTTTGCCATTCAGCATTAGTACAGGCTGTACCACTCTTGGTAAAAAGTTGATCTGATCAACTTCCGGGAATGCATTAGTCATACACATGCCACCAACATTAAGTACAATTGCTGTTATTCTTTTTTCTATAGCGGGATAAACTCCCCCTAAAAATCCACCCCAACTCCAACCAAGAAATCCAAATTTACCGGATTGAATATCTTTTCGGGATTCCATGTAATCTAAAGAGCGGCCAATATCTTTTCGCCACATGATCACATGGTCTTTGTAAAAAACTGTTTCTTCCGGCAGATCAGATTTTAAATCGTCATGCCGTTCATGAGTTCCTTTATAAATAGGCCTTATGACAGCTCTGCCACTTTTTAAAATAAAATCTATGTTTCCGATTGATGCCGGGTTATATTTTTTTGAAAAAATATCGCCTGAACCCGGAAAAAACAAAACGGTTTGATAAGGGGGTTTGGAATTCTTTGGCAAATACAAATAAGCTTCCATCCGCTCATTATTATAACCTGCATCAAAGCTGATCTTTTCAGCAGTCCAGAATTCATCCTCCAGAACAGAATCAATTTTTGCATTCAAAGGATTTTTATCATAATCAAATTGGCGAAGAAATATTTCAAATGTTTTATCGTCAACAGGTTTTTCTTTGCGATAATCCCTAAAGGCCATGGGGACATTCATTGTCAAATAAGCTATTGTAGTATCGCCGGGTAGTTCTTTGATACACCGGAACCCATTCGCAGTACTTCTGTCCAAAGCATGTTGGGAGTATCCATCATTAAAAGAATATCGCGGATCATTCCAACCGCCACCAAGTATGTACCGGAATTCCGGGTTGTTGGTCGCATTGGAACACCATTCCCTTGCATTGCCGGCCAGATCATAAATACCAAATGAATTATAACCGGGCATGCTGCCAACTGCAGTTGTTGACTTTCCATTGAAATTGCTTAATGGAACGATAAATTCGGTTCGGGAAGTTTCTGCCACACGGCCCCAATGAAAAATAGTTGGAAGCTGTTTTTTAGCATAAGCGGCATAAGCGGCAGCTTCATACCAGGATATGCCGGTAACAGGATGGTTTTCTTGGCCATCGGGATAGGAGCCGGCTTCCCAGTTAGCAGGACCTGCTCTTCCTGTTTTATCAATAAATAATTTCAATGCAGATGCTAATGGAATTTCTTTTCCATTAGCATAAACAGGATGATTCCAAAATGATTTGTTGCTGTATCCGCCTGCATCCATAAAATTTTTGAACTGCCTGTTCGACACTTCATATTTGTCCAATAAAAATTCGCCTACAGTTTTTCCGCCATGCTGTTCCAAACCAACAATAATCAGAAGTGTTTCATTCTTTGGTATACGTACCATATTTTCAGGCAAACTTCCTGTTTCATCCAATTTAACAGTATCAATATCGGGTCCCAATCTTCCATATTGCCATGGTCCTGCATATTCAATGGCCTGGTATCCTTTTTTTCTGAATTCCCTCCGCAGATAACTTCGGGGAAATCTAACATCTTTCAATGGTGTTATACCTGCTGATCTCCATTCTGCATCGGGAGTGTGATAGTCTTTCCAAAATACTTCTGCTCCTGCCGGATCAGTTTCTATTGAAATTTTAGTGGAAATGGTTGGCCATAATTTGATCAATACTGAATCCTTTGGAATATATTTTTCCGATTCCAATGCCATATCGAAAGCTTCTGTTGTCGGCCTAAAATTTTCGTCAACCAATTTTTGAATAGCCGGAATTAATTTGTTGCGGGCATTTTGCTTATTAATGATTGGAGGAATCAAGATAAAACCTGCAGTTGTAAAAATTAATACCAGGGCCGTTAGCCGGATTAACAATGTTTTTTTCTTAATAGAAATTTTTTCGCTGACATATTTAAGTCCCTTTCCTTCCAGTTTCTTATTCGTTGGCACTTCAATTCCAGAATTGCTGATGGCATATATTTCAACGGGTTCTGTTACGTTTTTCAAAACATATTTTCCAAGAGAAATGGTCTGAATGTCTTTTTGATTTTTTAAATCATCATAAACTTTAGCTGAAATAAATATACTACCCGGAATGGCAAACGATTCAAGACGTGAAGCGATGTTCACCCCATCGCCATGTACATCTGATGATTCAAAAATAACATCGGACTGGTGTATGCCAATGCGGACAGGCACTTTCGGTTCCTGTTGCATGGTCAGTTGAAGAGCCAATGCTGTTCTTACAGATTCAATGGCACTGTCAAAACTGCAAAGCACTCCGTCACCCATCCATTTTATTATTTTCCCTTTATGTAATTCGATCTCTTCTTCTAATTTAATTTTCATCTTATTACGCAAATGCAAAGCTTTTGCTTCATCGGTTTGCATTAAGGCGGTGAAACCAGCAATATCAGCAAACATTATAGCAGCAAGTTGTCGGGATGTTGTCATATAATTTATTTTTCTTTTACTGCCACCCAACTACAGGTGGTGGAATGAAATTCATGTTTGCCATTGATGGCTCTGCCAAATTCGCCATAGGTATAAAAGCCAGCCATCGGTACATTCCATACTTCAGCTAATCCTTCATTTTCATCTTGTGCCATAGGGCCCAATGCAGTGAGTCTGCCTACACAGGAAAATATCAATAAGGCATTTGCTTCCGTTTTTGTTTTAGCTTTTAATTCATTTGCTTTTTTTATAACCGTTGCTACAATATCAAAATCGGGTGGCGTAGAAAAACGAAAACTGGAACCCTGTGGCACATCCGATTCGCATATCAAAGCATCTTTTTCTTTATCATAGCCAATAGGGTTGCATATTTTAGGCTCTCTTCCTTCCCGTTCTATCTGGAATGGATAATGAACGCCAATCGAATTATACAACTCGAACATATCATTTTTTGAAGTGAGCTCCTTTCCCAAAAAACGCAGGTAGATTTCAATAGCCGGTTTATTATCAATGGTAAATAAATAATTTCCTTCCGTTTTTGTTGCTGTTCTTTTTACACCCATCGGTTTCCAACCGGAAATAGCCATGCCTTCTAATTCTATTTTATCTTCATTTAAAACAAGTGCAACCATTCCAAAATCAGTAAAGAGTTTATTTGTAAAAACATAGGTGCCCGTAAACGTAATATCATCGCCTGCCATACCTCCAAATATGTTTACCTGGTTTCCAAGTTCATTTTCAATACTGCGAATCAAGATTTCGCCATCCAGCATCTTTCCATCTGCAGCTAATAGTGTACTGCAAAGTATGAAAGCAGGCTTATTGAATTTTTGCAAAGCTGCATGAGTCATATTTGCCACAGCATCCTGCAAAGTCCGTTCACCGATATCTTCAAATAAAATACAGTAATCATTTTTATTTAAATCAAAAAGCATTATTGCAATTTCGCCATCACTTTGATGTCCATTGATAAACTCACCTGCAGAAGTAGCGCCAATAATATCAATGCCCTTCTTATGCAGAATTTCACAAATCGCATTTCTGTCCTGCTTTATAAAAAGGAAAACTATCGCCAATGTAGGATTATAACCGTCGGCCATACTTTGTTGAAAAGCAGCTTTAATTTCTTCTGTAGTTTTTCCTTTAATAGATTTTGCTTTCATATTTTTTTCTTCTATTCATTTATATTAAAATGATTAATTTTTAGAGAGGTTTATTATAAGAAATTTGAATATAAGTATTTTACATACAATATTAGTTTTCATTACAGGTAAATAAGGATAGGAGATATTAAAATTCAATTTAATGCTTTTTCCTTGTTTTTAGCTACATTTAATAACTGTAAAGGTTAGTGCAACTTCAATATTCACACTCCTTTTATTTAAATCAAATTGTCATGCTAAAAAGTCTATTACTCTCCGTAATTTTTTTAACTTTTTTCTTCCTTGTTTTTAGCCAGGAAAAAAAGAAATGGGATGTAAATAATCCCGAAGGAAAATATAAAGAAGTGTCCTTTACGGTAAATGAAGGTACATGGATGAACCTGGATGTTTCCCCGGATGGAAATGAAATTGTGTTTGACCTGCTGGGAGATATTTATTCTATTCCGGTAAACGGAGGAGAAGCTAAACTACTTCGTGGCGGACATGCTTTTGAAGTACAACCCCGGTTCAGTAATGACGGTAAAAAAATTCTTTTTACTTCAGATGCCGGCGGCGGTGACAATGCCTGGGTGATGGACCGTGACGGAAAAAATGCAAAACAAATTACCAAAGAAGATTTCAGATTATTAAATAACTCAGTCTGGACCCCGGATGGAGAATATATTATTTCCAGAAAGCATTTTACTTCACAACGTTCACTTGGTGCCGGCGAATTATGGATGTATCATATCAGTGGCGGGAAAGGCATACAACTTACAGCCCGAAAAAATGACCAGCAGGATTTGAATGAACCTTCTGTTTCACCCGATGGACGGTATATTTATTACAGTGAGGATATGTATCCAGGAGGTTTTTTTCAATACAATAAAGACCCCAACAACCAGATATTTATCATCAAACGATTTGACCGTGAAAAGGGAATCAGTGAAAATGTTACCGGAGGAGCCGGTGGTGCTGTACGACCCGAGGTTTCCAACGATGGAAAATTGTTGGCTTTTGTTAAACGTGTAAGAACTAAAACGGTTTTATATATCCGCAATATTGAAACCGCTGAAGAATGGCCGATCTATGATCAATTGTCGAAAGACCAGCAAGAAGCATGGACCGTTTTTGGCAGTTATACAGGTTTTTCCTGGTCACCCGACAATCAATCCATTTTTATCTGGGCCAATGGAAAAATAAATAAAGTGCAGGTGAATGAATATAACAAGAGTGTAGAAATTCCATTTACCTGTAAAGTAAATCAACGGATCTATGATGCGGCAAGGTTTAAGCAAAACCTCAATCCTGCTTCGATGAATGTGCATGTTTACCGGCATGCTATCACTTCTCCCGACGGGAAATTTATTGTATTCAATGCCATTGGTTATTTATGGAAAAAAGAACTACCTAACGGCCAGCCACAACGTTTAACCAACGAAACTGACCTTGCCTACCGGCAGGCAGGTTTTGAATTTGAACCGGCTTTTTCTCCCAATGGAAAAACATTGGTTTATGTAACAGCAACCGATGCAGAATCAGGATCACTTTATAAAATTAATTTACAGGGATCTTCAACACCCGTAAAAATTTCGAAAGAAAAAGCAAACTACCGTACACCGGCATTTTCGCCGGATGGTAAACAGATTGTTTTCAAAAAAGATGGAGGCAGTGATTTGATGGGACCTGCTTACACAAATAAACCCGGTATTTATATTATGCCTGCAAATGGAGGAAATGCAGAGTTTGTTTCAGACAAAGGAAATTCTCCGGAATTCAATGCAAAAGGAGACCGGATTTATTATCAATCTGGTGGTGGCCTGTCATTTAATTTTGGCAGTTATAAGTTGGATGGTTCGGATGACAGGACTCATTTAAAAAGTACATACGGAAGCAATTTCAGTGTATCGCCTGACGAACGTTGGGTAGCTTTTATTGACCTGCATAAAGTATACGTGGCCTCATTTCCACAAACCGGAAAAACAATTGACCTAGGTAGTGGAACCACTGATTTCCCGGTAAAGCAAGTAGCAAAAGATGCCGGTTTCAATTTGCATTGGAGCAGCAACAGTCAACAATTACATTATACATTGGGCAGCCAGTATTTTTCCGTAAACCTCGATGAGCGGTTTGAATTTATTGCAAACAAACCGGATTCCTTATTCAAAATGCCGGAAAAAGGAATAGAGATTGGATTGACAATACCCATGGATAAACCGGAAGGAGTTATTGCTTTTACCAATGCAAGAATCATTACCATGAAAGGCGATGAAGTGATTAGCAATGGAACTGTATTGGTGGAAGGAAATATGATTAAAGCAGTGGGTAGTAAGAGCTCTGTAAAAATTCCGGCCAATACAAAAATCATTGACTGCAATGGAAAAACCATCATGCCCGGAATGATTGATGCCCATGCACATGGTAATCATTTTAATTCGGGGTTGACATCAAAACAGTTTTGGCCGTATTATGCCAACCTTGCCTATGGTGTTACGACCATGCATGACCCGTCGGCCAATACA
>JAYWCV010000012.1:0-2973 GCA_043780275.1 Chitinophagaceae bacterium | reverse complement strand
TCTTCATATAATTCTTCATCCACTTCAAAATCGGGTTCAATTTTAATAGCATCACTGTAAGCAATCTGCGCTAAAGGATCTTCAACCGCTCCATCTTCTACAATCATTCTGCGACGGATGATTTCCAGGTCACCTTTTTCGGCATTTACGATTACGTCAAAATTTTCGTCGCTGCCATATTTTTTCCGTAATAATGTTTTAAAAACATCTTCTACCACTTTCATCATGGTAGGACGGTCAATATTTTCAGCGTCTTTAAAATCCTGAAAAGCTTCGATCAAATTAATACTTGCCATTTAATATGGTTTTTACTTGTTCGGTCAATTAAAAAATTAAAACACTACCTGAATGGTGGTTGTTTTTATGTTTTCGAAAGAAATATCGTGCTGAATCATTTCTTTCTTTTTGTTTTTACCCTTTGTTTCTTCCAAAACAATTCCGGTTTCGGTAACACTTAAAAGACTGCCAGACAATTTTTCACCATCTTTTTTTACCACTTCCACCTGTCTGCCAATATTCTTAATATACTGTCTTACTAATTTAATGGGCTCATCTAAGTCGGGAGAGGAGACTTCCATGGCAAAATCACCTTCTGCAAAACGACCTTCTTCTTCCATTTTTCGGTAAAGCCGGCGATGAAAAGAAAGCAGGGTTCCTAAATTAGCACCTTGATCTGCATCTATATAAATTAGAAAATTATTTCCTTTCTGCTCTTTCACTTCAACCAAAAAATAACCCGGTTCTTCTGAAACCATTTCATTAATCTGCTGCGTTATATAGTCTAAATGCTTCTCCATGTTCATACCTGATAAAAGAAGAAGGGAACGTTCATCGTTCCCTTCTCTCATTCTTTTCCGTAGCAAAGGTAATAGAAAGAGGCATAATCATCCAAAAAATAAAAAATTGGGCTTTTGTTAATGATTGATCAAGCATTTTGAGTGTTAAATGAGTTTTACCACAAAGCGCACCAAGAAATACATTCACAAAGAATACAAAAAGAATCCTTTAATTTACAGTTGTAGCTATCAAGTAGTAACATTATATATCCAACAGATCAAATTAGAAATTAAACAGCCTGTTGGTGGAGTTATTTTAAAGTTGATTTTTGAAAGGCCCACTGGGCCGAAATGTTGGTAGAAAATAAATTAAATCGCAAAATTTAAGCTCTATAGGAGCGGCATGTATAATATTTCGCTCCTACGGAGCTCTTAAAAAAAGAACAATTCATTTTTTTACCAACATTTCGCCTCTACAAGGCTATATAATTTAACTACGCCAACGGGTTTAAATAAATGTTTCAACCCCAACGATAGTCGGACAGCGTTTAAGTGTTCAATGAATTATTTTTCATCTAAGGTTAAGCACTTTCTTTTATTTATTATTGATAAAACATTTCCTGTTGTTAATCAGATTTACCACAAAGAGCACAATGCAGTAAAATAATAAAGAATACACTAAGCAACTTTTTGTTTACAGAGCAGCTGTTAGTAGTTATAATCATTCAAATTACCAACAATTCAATTTTGACATTATCCCAATCCCGCCTTTTGTTAAGGATTGATAAAACATTTTGAATGGTTGATGAAAATTGGGGAGTCTTTGTATTTTTGCCCAATGGGACGGATCATATTATATAGTATTTTAATTTTAATTGCTTATAACCTCATCTTTAAACTGATTATACCTTTTTACATTGCTACAAAACAGGTAAAAAAAGGATTCCGGGATATGCAGGACAAAATGAATAACCAAATGAACCAACAGGAAGGTTTTCAGCCTGACACTAAGCCCGAACAAAAAAAACCTGCTGCTGACTATATTGAATTTGAAGAAATCAAGGACTAGCGAACATTATGCATAGTATGGAATAGTTACAAATACATTGGTACCAACCCCCGGCGTACTTTCAATTTCATAGGTTCCATTCATCATAGCCGATCGTTCCCTCATTCCTAAAATACCCAGTGTTTTCCGCGATGATATGCCGGCTTTATCAAAACCTATTCCATTATCGGTTACAGTTAACTGTAAACTACCTGTTATGTTTTTTACAACAACCGATACTTCTTTTGCATTGGCATATCGGCCCACATTAGTTAAGGATTCCTGTACAATACGGAAAAGGCCGGTTTTAATATCATCCGTTAATATCAATTCTTCTTTGGGGTAATCGAGGCTGGTAAGCATACCGGTTCTTTTACCGAAATCGGTTAACTGCCATTCAATAGCCGCTCCTAATCCCATATCATCGAGAAGGCTTGGCCTAAGTTCATAGGCAATTCCGTCTAACCGTTTTAATAGTATCACTCAGCATATTTACCAGCTCGTTTGACCGTTGAACCATTTTTTCATCGGCATCGACTAATTTATCTTTTAACCAACTGGCATTAATTTTCAGCATGGTCATTTGTTGACCCAGTTCATCATGTATTTCCCGGGCCATGTGGGTACGTTCTTCTTCGCGGATATTTTGCAGGTGTGTTGATAATAGTTGCAATTGTTTGTTTTTCTCCCGGATATCTTCTTCTGCTTTTTTACGGTCAGTAATATCTATCCCAATACCCAACAGGCTGGGCCTGCCCTCATACTGCATGCGAACACCCGTAAAGTAAAAAGGAATCTTATTGCCTGCTTTTGTTGTGAAGCTTGCATCTGCATCTCCGCTGCCGGCTGCAAAAACTTTACGGCTCCGCTCCTGCATATATTTTCTGTCTTCACCTGTAAATAATTCTGCCGGCTCCATACTTTTTAATTCCTCCGTTGTATAACCGGTTACATTTTCTAATTGTTTGTTCCAGCGCAGCAGTTTTAAATTTTCATCGTAAAAATAAAATACTCCGGGCAGGCTGTTGATAACCGAGTCGGAAAGTTGTCTTTCTTTTTGGATTGTTTCTTCCGCTTTTTTTTGTTCGGTAATATCCCTGATAAATGCACAAAAGAATTCATCTTCTCCCTTTTTTACCGGAACTATAG
>JAYWCV010000011.1:0-20408 GCA_043780275.1 Chitinophagaceae bacterium | reverse complement strand
ATGGATTTACCGGCACCAGTTTCACCGGTGACAATATTTAATTGCCTGCCGATGAAAATTTCCAGTTCATCAATAATGGCGTAATTCTGAATAGTTAATTTTTGCAGCATAGAATGTTCAAATTTACAGGTTGTATGATTACAAAAAATTATTCCTTATTCAACCCCTCAATAAAAAAGCCCCCTCGCCTAAGGCGAGGGGGCTTCTGAATATTCTTCTTATTATTTAATTTCTATTGAATCGTGCAGTTCTTCATCAACTAAAACCCGACCACAGTTTTCACAAATAATCACTTTCTTACGTTGACGAACTTCACTTTGTTTTTGAGGAGGAATAGAATAAAAACATCCACCACAAGCTTCCCGAACAATCGGAACTACAGATAGTCCGTTACGATAGCTTTTACGGATCTTTTCATAACTGGTCAAAATACGTGGTTCAACGTTTGCTCTTGCTTCAGCAGCAGATTTATTATAATGCTTCTCTTCTTTTTCAGTTGTAGCAATAATCTTTTCCAGCTCTTCTTTCTTTGTCTTTAAACTTCCGTCTTTTGCTTCAATTGCTTTCTTGGCTTTATCTAAAGCAGTTACCTTTTCCCCCATTTCTTCGTTGGTATCACGAATATGTTTTTCTGCCAGTTTCTCTTCCAACTGCTGCATTTCAATTTCTTTGTTGATTGCCTCAAACTCACGGTTGTTTTTTACATTCTCACTCTGCTTTTCGTATTTAGCTATCAGGGCCTGTGCTTCTTTGATAATATCTTTCTTCTGCTCTATAAATTGAACAATTCCATTGATCTCTTCTTCGATACGATTTTGGCGGGCATATAAACCCTGAATTTCATCTTCCAGATCTGCCACTTCCATGGGCAATTCACCTTTTAGGATATGAAGTTCATCAAGTTTCGATTCAATTTTTTGAAGGGTGATGAGGGATGTTAATCTTTCTTCGATTGAAAACTCTTTAACGTTGGCCATAGTGCAATTTGTTGTTTATTTTATACCTGAATCAGCTAATCCGTTGAAAACTAACCATTAATATCGGTAAAGTATTGCACCGGATTGGTCCTTACTTCAGTTTTAAGGATGGCAAAGGTAGGAAATTTATGATGCAAAATTTCATATAATTGATCAATTGTAAATTGTTCGCTTTCAAAATGTCCGATATCGGCTATAACCATCCGGTCATTGGCATCAAAAAACTCGTGGTACTTAATATCGGACGAGATAAAAAAGTCGGCTTCCTTGGCTAAAGCATTCCCGATAAGGAAACTACCTGCACCCCCGCAAAGGGCTATCTTATTTACCGGTTTACCCAAAAGCCTGGTATGACGGATAATCTGAAGATTGAATTTTTCTTTCAGCAATTTTAAAAATGACATTTCATCCATTTGCATGTCATACTCTCCTATTACTCCCGATCCGACTTGTTTTTGTTCATTGTCCAGGCTTACAATATCGTATGCTACTTCTTCATAAGGATGTGCGGCCTTCATTTCATGAACTATCAAGCTTTCCAGATAAAATGGAAAAATAATTTCCAGTTTGGTTTCTTTTTCAAAATGAGTTTCTCCGACATTTCCAATATAAGGTGTCGCATCTTCATTTGCTCTGAAAGTCCCTACTCCTTCCGAATTAAAACTGCAATGCGAATAGTTGCCAATATGGCCAGCACCGGCCTGAAAAAGGGCATTACGCAAATGTTCAGCCTTTTCAGTGGGAATAAATACGGTCAGTTTTTTTAAACTATTTTTTTGTGGGGAAAGAACGGAAATATTTTTTAGCCCCAGTAAATGAGCCATTCTACCACTTACGCCGTTAACCACATTATCCAGATTGGTGTGAATGGCATAAATAGCTATATCATTTTTCAGGGCGGTTATAATGGCTTTTTCTACATAATTATTGCCGTTAAATTTTTTCAGCCCTTTAAAAACGATCGGATGATGGGCAACAATCAGATTGCAATTTTTTGCTTTTGCTTCAAGAATCACGTCTTCGGTAGCATCGAGTGTACAGATTAACCCACTGCATAACCAATTTTTATTACCGGTTATCAACCCTGCATTATCATAGCTTTCCTGCAACGAAAGTGGTGCAAACGATTCCAGATGTTTAATTATTTCATCAATAGTTGGCATAGAAATGATACTAGTATAGATTAAAATTATGCATCAAATTCAATATTTCATGCATTCAATTTTATAATACAATCATTTTTTGTACATTAAAGTGATTAATGAGAAACGAAAATCTGTACATATGAGAATTGCTTTCAGGTAATTTTCAATGAAACCGATAATTACATTATTATCCTTTGTATTTTTCACAGTCCTTTTTTTCATACGCTTTACCATTTATGGTCAACCTAATAAAAATGGATTAATTGATAATAAAATGATCGGCGGATTTTCATCTATTGGTATTTCAACAAGCATATTCAATGAAAAATCACCCTATAACCCTGTATTAGCAGGTATTCTTCTGCACTTCCCATTACAAAACCCAAACGAAAGCTAAATTTTTCTATAAACAGTTTGCCACATTTTGCAATGGTAGATTTTGCAAATCAGTCTGAATTTGAATTTGGAGTAAATCTTATTTTGGAACTATCCTGCAAGACGAGCAAGAATTCCTCTATTGGAATAAATGTTGGTAGTGGCCCTCATTATATTTCTGTAGAAACAAACAGACAGGCTCAAGGTTTTATTTTTTCGGACATATTATTTCTTAATTACAAAAAACAAGTACATAAATCCATCTTCGGAATAGTATGTGGCTTGAGACATATTTCAAATGCCGGTTTGAAAGAGCCAAACTCGGAAATCAATAACCTTACTGTTGGTTTTGTGATTTCAAAATTTATAAAACCAACCGTTTCTGAAAAATCAACTGCACTTAATTCACAATCTTCCTTTTGATTAGTTATATTTAGAATAAAAGAAGTTGATTAAACAATTTCAGAAAATAATCTTTCAGCAAATCAAAAGAGCCCTGGGCAAACCGGAGCCTTTGGATTTAAGCAGTTATGAATTAGCTAAAGGATTCTGGAGACTGAAAGTCAGTATCAGAAATGCTGTTAAAGATTTTTTCTTAATCGCTCTTGGTATTTTTTCTGCAGGCTTTGGTTTAAAAGGTTTTTTGATTCCCAATCATTTTATAGATGGTGGTGCCATGGGTATTTCACTGCTTATAAATCAAAAAACGCATTTCCCTTTATCGATTTTAATTATTATCATAAACCTGCCTTTTTTGATTATAGGATGGCAACATATTGGTAAAGCATTCAGCATTAAAAGCATTATTGCTATTTCATTACTAGCTATGGTAGTAGCTTTTATACCTTATCCAACGATAACAAATGACAAACTACTGATTGCTATTTTCGGCGGATTTTTTCTAGGATCCGGAATCGGACTTAGTATCCGTGGTGGAGCTGTGATTGATGGTACAGAAATTATGGCCATTTTTTTCAGCAGAAAACGAAGAAGTCTGTCTGTGGGTGATTTTATACTGATCTTCAACCTGATTATTTTTTTAGTTGCAGCCTATTTACTTTCCATTGAAATTGCCTTGTACTCCATTCTTATCTATTTATCTGCTTCTAAAACCGTAGATTTTATATTAGAAGGAATTGAAGAATTTACCGGGGTAACGATTATATCTCCGCACAGCCAAGAAATTGCTGAAATGATTAAAACGAAAATGGGAAGAGGACTTACTATTTATTCGGGTAAACGTGGTTTTGGTAAAAGTGGTGAAACCCTTCATTCTACCGAAATAATTTTTACAGTAACTACCCGATTGGAAATCAGTAAGCTAACTAATGAAGTTGAAAAAATTGATCCTTTCGCATTTATTGTTACACAAAGCCTTAAAGACACAAAAGGAGGTATGGTAAAAAAAAGACCATTAAAGGATAAAAATTAAAAAAATAACCTACCTTAAACGTCCTTCCAATCTATGTAAACTGAATTTGTAAACGTAAAAATCAGTTACCATGTATAATAGAAAGTCATTTGGGTACAGCTTGCTTCTGATGTTGGTACTTTCCGGTTTTGCAGGTACATTCCATTCAAACACCATTTCTAAAGAAGAAAGAAAATTTGCCGTAAATGCTTTTAAAGAATCAAAAAAAGAATTGCTGCAGGCTGTAAAAGGTTTATCAAAAAATCAATTAAACTATAAACCAGGTGCCGGCGAATGGTCAATAAAAGAATGTATGATCCATATTATGCAGACTGAAAATATGCTTTGGGATAAGGTTGAAAAATCGTTAACCCAATCGCCCAATCCTGAAAAAAGGATGGAAATAAAAATTACAGATGATCAGTTACTAACGGGAATTTATGACCGAAGCTCTAAAACAAAAAAGATAGAAATTTTTTATCCGGGAAATGAAAAATACAACTCCATGGATGAAACGGTTGAAGCTTTCAAGAAACACCGATCGTTGGTAAATGATTTCCTTAAATCAACCCATGCCGATTTAAGAAATCATGTACTACAATTGCCGTTTGAAACCTTAGATGCATATCAACTGTGTTTGGCTATTTCAGCAAATAGTAACAGATATCTGCATCAAATAATGGAAATAAAAGCAAGTAAAAGATTTCCTAAATCCTGAAATGAAATTTTTTAAGACAATTCTATGGTATTCTGAATATTAAACATGAAATAATTTAATGGTTCAAAATTCATTAAACAATCATCTATTCGTTGATTGTTTGCTAGTTTAACTCTTTTTCCGACTTTTTTATTGCATACATGCTTAATAATTAATATATTGTGGCCAATTAAACCTTACGATGAAAAAAATATTTTTAGCCCTATCCGTTTGCATTTTATTTTTCAGCTGCCAAAAAACCGTTGAAAGTGTTGTAGACGACATTTTGGTTCAGGCAATGACTTCAGGCAAATGGAAGATCAACAATTTTACCAAAAACGGGGTTGATTTCACTTCCAATTTTACCGGTTACCAGTTTCAATTCAACAATAATAAAACAGTAGATGCTATAAAAAATTCAGTTTTGGAAAAAACCGGGACCTGGAATGCCAATTCTACAAATAGAACAATTGAAGCCAATTTCAGCAGTGCTGTTAATCCGGTTTTAATGATTAACGGATTATGGACGATAACAAATAACAGCTTTACGTTCGTCGAAGCAACACAAACTACCAGTACTGAAATAAAAACTTTAAGACTTGATAAAATATAGTCATATTAAAACCGTTTTGAAGTACAATCTCAATGAGTGTTCCACAGATTAAACATCTATTTGCTTTTTCTGTCAAAACAGAATCGTTTCCCTGTTAAGCCACTGATGGAGATTAATTCACTTTACCTGAAATGATAAACCAAAATTTGTATCGTTTATTGAAACGTGTAATCGTTACTCTAACTGCCATCGTTTTGTATGCACAAACGGCGAATGCGCAATTGCCACTAGCCAATTTTACATCAAACCGTCAAACAGGATGCTCTCCCTTATCTGTAAATTTTCAGGATTTATCTTCCGGCAGCCCTAGCTCCTGGTTATGGGATTTTGGAAATGGAGTTACTTCGACTGACCAAAACCCTGGTATTATTTATAATATTTCAGGCACTTACACAATTAAATTAACGGTTACTAATACCAGTGGTCAAAACACGTTAACAAGAAACAATTATATAAATGTATATGAAAGTCCTTCTGTAGATTTTAGTGCTAACCAAACGGCCAGTTGTTTCCCACATCGGGTTCAATTTACCGACCTGTCTACTGCAGGTACGGGTAATACCAATGTTAGTTGGCTTTGGGATTTCAACACCGGAGAAACATCTGCTTTAAAAAATCCAAGTATCACGTTTAATAATACAGGCTTATATTCTATTTTACTAAAAGTGAGAAACGATAAGGGATGTGAAAAAACATTTACTAAAACAAACTATATAAATATTACGCCAAGAATTCAATCGGCTTTTTCAAATAATGAACCTGCAGTATGCCGGCCACCTGTAAGTATTTCTTTTACGAACAATACAAATGGTCCGGGCACTTTATCTTATTTATGGAATTTTGGAGATGGTAACACATCGACAGCAAAAGATCCGACACATTTTTATAGCATGCCCGGAAAATTTACTGTTACCCTGATTACCAGAAGTACAAGTGGCTGTGTTGATACACTAAAAAAAGCAGACATTCTTACCATTGGTGGTATAACCAGTACTTTTACCGCACTTGATTCGGTATGTGCAAATACTGAAATCAGTTTCGCCAATAATTCATCACCAGCACCTTTGAATAGTTTTTGGGTTTTTGGAGACGGAACATACTCTTCACAACCAAATCCAAAAAAAACGTATACACAAGGCGGTGAATTTAATGTCATTCTGTTAAATACTTACCCTACCTGTACAGACGTTTATTCTAAAAAAATAAATATTCAAGCCAGAGCAATACCCGATTTCAGTTCGGCTGATACTATAAAATGCCAACCTCCATTAATCGTAAATTTTCAAAATAAAACCAACGGAGCCATCAGCTGGCTTTGGGTTTTTGGAGATGGCGATTCATCCACTTTACAAAACCCCATCCATATTTATAAAAAATATGGATTCTATGATGTAAAACTTATTGTAAAGAATTCTTTTGGATGTATTGATTCTATTATAAAAAAATCTTTTATAAAAATAAAAAGAGCAACCATTGACATACCAGATTTACCAATTGAAGGTTGTATTCCTTATGGCGTAAACTTTCAGCCAACTATTCAATCACTCGATTTAATTACTTCCTATTCCTGGAACTTGGGTAGCGGAAAAACTTCTTTCATAAAAAACCCGTCTGTGGTTTATTTTACTCAAAGTTCGAATGACATTATTTTAGCCTTAACAAGCAGTACAGGATGTTTGGATACATTTAAACTAAAAGACGGAGTAAGAGTTGGTACAAAACCAACCGCAAATTTCAGTGCAGCACCAAACCCGGTTTGTGCATTTAGCCCAATACTGTTTACAAATTTGTCAACTACTTCAGATAAATGGATCTGGAATTTTGGCGATGGAATTTTTTCAACTGCACAACATCCGATCATAAACTATCCAACACTTGTAGCTGATACAATAACGCTTATTACCATCAATTTTGGTTGCAGAGATACTATTCAAAAAGCAAATTATGTAACTGTATTACCGCCCATTTCAAAATTTGAAAGCACTCCGAATTGTATAAACAGACTTGAATTTTCTTTTAGCGATAAATCTTCGGGACCGGTAACCTGGTTATGGAATTTTGGTGATGGTAACACGTCGACACTTCAAAATCCAACTCATGTGTTTTCAACTTTTAAAAGTTATACGATTTCCTTAACTGTTACGAATGGAACTTGTTCGCATACGTCCACAAACAACATAACCACAATCAGGGAATTACCCAATTTCGTAGTATCTCCATTAATAAGCTGCAAACCAACTAATACTTCTTTTTCAGTTTTGAATGTTGACTCAACAAAAATCAAAACCTATAGTTGGTTCTTTGGAAATACAGAGACCGTCAATACAACTAAGTTAATCACTCCTTATACATACCTGAATTCCGGCACGTACGATATTAGATTAATTACGACTGATTTGAATGGATGCCAGGATATTGTTGATAAAAATAATTACATCACAACATACGGTCCTATTGCAAAATTCAGTGCCACAAATACAGAAGGCTGTAAAGGATTTACAACCACGTTTAATGATCTTTCGACACCGGATGCTATAAACAAACTTGTAAATTGGACATGGGATTTTGGCGATGGAACTGTTAAATCCTTTACTGCGGCTCCATTCCAGCATGTGTATAATACCACGGGCACTTTTTCTGTGAAACTGATTATTACAGATAATTATGGTTGTATAGATAGTATAACCATGAAAGACATTATCAATGCTACCAACCCCAAAGCTGCATTTAATTCAGCTGATACATTAAGTTGTCCCGGTTCAAATGTAAAATTCAGCAATCAATCCAATGCAAAAAACTACTCCAGTTTATGGACATTTGGAGATAATAATACATCTGTTTTACAGGAACCAACACATGCTTATTCTATTATAAATAATTATACAGTAAAACTAAATATCATTGATCAATTTGGCTGTAAAGACTCATTGACAAAAAGCAATTTTATTAAAATAAATAAACCGGTAGCCCGATTTCAGGTAAGCGACTCCGCATCTTCCTGTACAGCATTTCAAGTAAGGTTTACAAATAATTCCAGCTATTTTACAAAATCAAAATGGGATTTTGGTGATAGCTCATCATCGTCTATAACTAATCCGGTTAATTATTATAAAAGTTCCGGTGTTTTTTATCCAAAGCTTTTAATAACTAGTCCGGGTGGTTGCCAGGATTCAATAAGCAGTATGATCCAGGTATTTAACAGTGATTCTTTTTCTCTAGATTTCTCTCCGCAAAGCGGATGTAAAAAACTTGATATTGATTTTTTTGCAAGAACCGAAGGTCCTATTTCTCAATATCGATGGGACTTTGGAGATGGAACAACCCTTGTTTCTACAACTCCTTCTGTTAAACATACATATGACCGTATTGGAACTTATACGCCAAAACTATATTATACCGATGCGACGGGTTGTGAAAATTCGGTAACTAATATTAAAAGTATTCTTGTAAAAGGTTCCGTACCAAATTTTGATATTGCCAATACCAATCAACTCTGTGATAGTGGCATGATAAGATTTAATGACTTAAGTATTTTCAATGACCCCATTATCAGTTACTCCTGGAATTTTGGAGATGGAAAGATCTCAAATTTATCAACACCGTCCAATAAGTATTTAAATCCCGGATTCTATGATGTGTCACTCAAAATACTAACTCAATCCGGCTGCATGGATAGTGTAAAGAAAAAGAATTTGATTAAGGTTGTTCAAAGTCCGTCTATTCATATTACTGGCGATTCATTGCTTTGTTTTAATACAGCTGTTCAGCATGCCGGAAATTATTTGCGTGTAGACACTTCACTTGTAACATGGAACTGGATTTTTCCAAATGGCAATTCGGCAACTCAACTAAATCCTTCCGCTCAAACATATTTAAAAGATGGGGATTTTTCGATAACAGCAGTTGCTACAAATAGCAGCGGTTGCAGAGATACGGCTATAAAAAAAGTTATCGTAAATCTTTTACCAACTTCAGTCATGCAGGATTCTATAACAATTTTGGCAGGTAATCCGGTTACACTTCCCATTACTTATTCGCCAAAAGTCAATGCTTATTTATGGGGGCCTTCAGCCGGATTAAGTTGTATCACTTGTCCAAAACCGGATGCAGTTCCAAAATTCACAACCACTTATTCTGTCTTATATACAGATAGTGTTGGTTGCAAAAATAAAGACACTATTCAAGTTAATGTATTATGTAAAGACGCAAATCTTTTTATGCCTAATACATTCTCGCCTAATGATGATGGTAGAAATGATGTTTTTTATCCAAGAGGAACAGGTATCTACAGTGTAAGGATATTACGTGTGTTTAACCGCTGGGGAGAGCTTGTTTTTGAAAAAGCGAATTTCCCAGCAAATAATGCATCCTTTGGTTGGAATGGGATTTTTAAAGGGGCCAAACCCATACAGGATGTTTACATATTTCAGGTAGAAGTTTATTGTGAAAATGGCCAATTAATTAAACAGGAAGGAGATATAGCTCTTATTTTATAAAATGAAAACGACGTTTAAAATATTATTCATTTTATTGATCAATTGTTCATTGACTGCTTCTGCACAGGATATTCATTTTTCTCAATCCAACCAGTTAGCCTTATTCCGCAACCCATCACTTGCCGGCATTTATTCGGGCGACTATAGAGTAGAAACTGTTTTCAGAAACCAATGGACCAATATCAGTAACGCCTATAAAACCGGGTACTTAAATGCATATTATAAATTACCAACAGGAAATGAATCAAATTTTTTCACTGCCGGATTAAAAGCATCCTACGATAAGGCAGGAACCATTAGTTTAAATACATCTGCTTTTTCTCCCTCACTTAGTTTTCATAAATCCTTAAGCTCCGAATTTTACCGATTTATCTCACTGGGATTCCAGGGAGGTATTGTACAACAAAGTTTGGATCGAAATAAAATAACGACCAATAGTCAATTTGATGGTTTGGGAGATGGAGAAACTTTTATTCGCCCCAATTACATGTATGTTGATGGAACTGTTGGCATGAGCTATACGTCAAGTTTTAAAAATAATCAACATAATACGTATTATTTTGGCGTTGCATATCATCATTTTAATAAACCTGTAAATTCTTTTTATAATGATCCCAATTTACAGTTAGCACCCAAGACTGTTTTATCCGGGGGATTTAAATTCTGTTTAACTGATTATACATATTTTAAATTAATGAGCGATCATTATATGCAAGGGGGATTTAAAGAAAATATCAGTGGAATTTTGTATGGATCCAAATTTGGTCAGGATCCGGAAAACCCGGACTATGCATTGAATGCAGGCTTTTTTTTACGATGGGATGCTTCATTGATTCCGGTACTAAAAATTGATTATGCACCACTCAGTGTATCATTAAGCTATGATGTAAATATTTCTAAATTAAACCCCTCCAGCTATGGTCATGGTGGCTTTGAATTATCAATTAGTTATGTTGGATTTTTAAAAAGGGTATTTTTAAATCCCGGCGAATCAGATTGCACGAAATTTTAATTTTTTATTACTCATTGTTTTAAATTACTTTTCGAACGTAATTCAGAACTCAAATTTTACACGCCTTTTTACTATTTAAACAATATAAAGTGATTGGAACCCCTGCACCTGATTTTTCGCTATATGATACCGAGAAAAAGAAATTGAACCTAACAGACTTGAAAGGGCAAAATGTACTCTTGTTATTTTTCCCGTTGGCTTTTACAAGTACATGTACCGCAGAGCTTTGTGGGGTACGAGACAATCTGAGTTTTTATAATTCTTTAGATACGGTTGTAATAGGTATTTCAGTCGACTCTCTTTATTCATTAAAAAAGTATAAGGAAGAACTTAACTTGAATTTTACTTTAGTTAGTGATTTTAATAAGCATGCCTCTAATGCTTATCAATGTATTTATAAAACATTCCTTTTCGAAATGAGTAATGTTTCGAAAAGAGCAGCTTTCGTTATTGATGCGAAGGGCATCATCCAATATGCTGAAATTTTAGATGATGCAAAAGAAATACCCAACTTTGATGCAATTACAATCTGCCTGAATAAATTAATTTAACATTTTAAACAGTCGTAATTCTACGTATAAATCATTGAGTTTTTACTAAAAACCCAATAAAAAAATCAGAGATCCTTTGTATTATCCAAAAAAAGCAGCTATTTTGATATAATAAAATTACCTTTAAGTCGTTGTCAAGAGTTTTAACCATATTATCCTTTCTGTTAATAACCAGTTTTTGTGCTCAGGCACAGACACGAAATAACAGTATTCCAAGTACAGATAAAATAGTGAAAACATACCCCAACCCGGCTATTTCCATCATTAATTTTGAAATTCAGAACAGCATTGAAAAAGGATTAGAAATGCAGGTTTTTAATTTTTTAGGTAAGAAAGTTTATGAAAATAAAAATCTTACACAAAGAACAATCCTTAATCTTACTGATTTTATTAGAGGAGTATACATATACAGACTACGTGATAATACCGGCAACATTATAGAATCCGGCAAGTTCCAGGTTTCCAAATAATTTTTATTGAACTTCTACTATCAAAAATTTGAGATACTGTGTATTTTCCAATCCGTATATGATTGGATGATCGGCCGCCTGGGTTTGAAAACTTACCTGGCGAATTGTTCTCTTAGCATCTTTAGCTGCCATAGCGATTGTTTGTATAAATAATTCGGGGCTTACCAGATTACTGCATGATGACGTGACTAAAAACCCGCCGGGCTTTATCAGTTTCATTCCACGTAAATTAATTTCTTTATACCCGGCTATTGCTTTTTCTACATTGGCCCTTGTTTTTGTAAATGCCGGCGGATCCAACATCACTACATCATACCTCTTTCCTTCCGTACTCCATTGCTTTAGTGAATCGAATGCATTGGCCGTTTCAAAATTACATTTGTCTGAAAGACCATTCAATGCTGCGTTTTTTGTTGCTTGTTCAACTGCATTGGCAGAAATATCAATACCCAAAACATGTTTTGCCCCATAATGTGCTGCATGAATTTCGAATGTACCTGTGTAGGTAAATGCGCCTAATACATCGGCCCCTTTTACAATATTTTGTATGGCTCGCCGATTATCCCGTTGGTCCAAAAAATAACCGGTTTTTTGACCGTTTTCAATATCTACATGAAACTTTAATCCATTTTCCTGAATAATAATATTGGTATCAAACTCCTTTGACAAAAAACCTTTTTGTTGAGTCATTCCTTCCAACTCACGGATAGGCACATCGTTGCGTTCATAAATTCCTTTTGGAGAAAATAATTTTTCCAACGCAATAACAATAGCCGGTTTCCATACCTCCATACCAAAAGCCATTGTTTGAATGACAAAATAATCGTTGAACTTGTCAATAATCAGTTGAGGTAATCCGTCAGCTTCACCAAAAACCAATCGGCAATTTTCGATATATCCTAATTTTTGCCTGTACGCCCAGGCCTTTTTAATTTTTTCAAAAAAGAAATTTTCATTGACTTCTTCATTTTTATCGCGGGTCAATAATCGAATGGCAATTTGAGAATGGGGATTGAAATACCCTTTGCCAATAAATTTTTTATTGTACGTATATACTGATAAAATATCACCGGGTTCGGCTTTATCATCCACTTTATCTATCTCGTTTCCAAAGATCCAGGGGTGTCCAAGTTCTACTCTATTCGATATTTTTCTGTTCAATATTGCGTCTGCCATAAGAAGCTGCAAGCTAATTTAGATTGCTCCGATATCCAAAACTGCCTTTTTTATTCAATAGTATGTAAAAATGCGTCAAAATGTCCCCAATTAAGCGTTGGCAGTATTCTTGTCAAGCTTAACTTTGCACATTATTTTTAATAAAATTGACCATTCATACATGCAAGATAATTTGAATACAAACGAAGAAGAATTGAATCCGTCCAATGCTGAAATAGACCCTCATTCAGACGATTGTTTACAGGACAATACAGATTTGAATGAGACTTTGAAAGAAGAATCTGAATTGGATAAATTAAAAGCAGAGATTATTGAACTGAAGGACAAACAGCTTCGTTCAATAGCTGAATTTGATAATTTCAGACGCAGAACAGCTAAAGAACGTTTGGAAATGATTCAAACTGCCGGCAAAGAAGTGATAACCGATTTGCTGGAAGTACTGGATGATAGTGAAAGAGCACAAAACCAAATGGAGACTAATTCGGATTTAGCTTCTGTTAAAGATGGTGTAATACTTGTGTTCAACAAACTTCGAAATATATTAAAAACCAAAGGGCTTAAACCAATGGAGACCATTGATCAGGAATTCGATGCAGATTTGCATGATGCAATTACTGAAATACCTGCAACTATTGAAGATAAAATAGGAAAAATAATGGCAGAAGTTGAAAAAGGTTATTATTTGAACGAAAAGATAATCCGGCACGCAAAAGTTGTTGTTGGAAAATAATAATTGACATCCTACCAATCAACCGGAAATAAAAAACGAAATCTAACATTTACTAAATTTACCCGATTAGGGAACAGGTATGAAAAGAGACTTTTACGAAATATTGGGTGTTTCAAAATCGGCATCGGCTGAAGAAATAAAAAAATCCTATCGCAAAATTGCCATGCAATTCCACCCAGACCGAAATCCTGGTGATAAAGCCTCCGAAGAAAAATTTAAAGAAGCAGCGGAAGCATATGAAGTATTAAGCGACACCGATAAAAAAAGTCAGTACGACCGATATGGTCATGCTGGAGTAAGTGGAAATGGCCGTGGTCATCATGGTGGTACAGGCATGAACATGGATGATATTTTCAGCCAGTTCGGCGATGTATTTGGCGATGATATGTTTGGAAGTTTCTTTGGTGGTGGTGGTGGACGTGGCCGCGGACAAAGAGCAAGAGGTGTAAGAGGAAGTAACCTGAGAATTAAATTAAAACTCAATTTCGAAGAAATTGCAAAAGGAGTTACGAAAAATATTAAAGTAAAGAAACACGTTGTTTGTACTACCTGTTCGGGCCATGGGGCAAAAGATAAAAACAGTATTCAAACTTGTGGAACTTGTGGAGGAAGTGGACAGGTAAGAAGAGTTTCCAATACTTTTCTTGGTCAGATGCAAACGGTCACTACTTGCCCTACCTGTAACGGAGATGGAACTTCGATTACTACCAAATGTGGATCATGCAAAGGTGAAGGTCGGGTTTATGCAGAAGAAACAGTCAGTATAGATATTCCGGCAGGAGTTCAGGAAGGAATGCAACTCAATATTAATGGAAAAGGAAATGCCGGAGAACGTGGAGGCATGGCCGGAGACCTGATTATTCTGATAGAAGAAGAACCGCATAAAGATTTGCAAAGAGATGGTTTAAATGTTGCCTTCGACCTTCATATTTCTTTTCCGGATGCCGTATTTGGCACACAGGTAGAAATACCAACTATTGATGGCAGAGCCAAAATAAAAATACCTGCCGGAACTCATAGTGGAAAAATTTTCAGGTTGAAAGGAAAAGGTTTTCCTTCTGTAAACTCGTATGATAAAGGAGATCAATTGGTACATGTTACTGTGTGGACTCCACAGAATTTATCCCCCGAAGAAAAAGCAATGCTTGAAAAAATTAATACATCAGAAAATTTTCAACCACAACCCGATAAAAATGAAAAGGGATTCTTTGATAAGATGCGGGAAATGTTCTCTTAATTTTTATTGAAGATTTTAGTACTGAACCATTTTTTCTTTTTTGTATAAATGGTCTTTGCTTTGGTAACTAATTGCAAAAATTCAGATTGTAATACATCTTCTTTATTGACCACTTCAGTTGCATAAGCCAGCATACCCGCCCATGTAATGCCTTTTATATAATTTGATTTTCGCAATAAAGAACCAAACATAATAACCGCTGCTGCAAATTTATGCGGCTGTTTAAGATTAGCAAATGAAACAAATTTTGATTGAGCTACTGCATTAAATATTTTATGCGCTGTATCGGAAGGCAATTTATATTGCAGATTTATTTCCGCGTAGTTTTTTACCGCATCCTGTTTCGTTTTATTTTCAGGCACAATTTCAAATACGGCCATCATCGAATTTCCTGAACCAATTTCACCACCTTCTATTTCTGATGACCGCTCATTCATTGCACTCACATTATTTTCAAATCCTATCAATCGGTATTCTTTTACGTATTGTGGATTGAAATTAATATGCAGGTACACATCATCTGCTACACTATACAATGTTTTTGTAAACTCGGTTAACAGTATTCTTTCTGCTTCCAGAAAGCTGTCGAAATAAGAAAAATTACCATTCCCTTTTTTAGCAAGTGTTTGAATTTTTGAATCCTTATAATTACCCATGCCCACACCAAAACAAGTTAAATAAATTCCGGACTCTCTTTGTTGCGATATCAATTCATCCAGTTCCGATTCTGTTTTCATACCCACATTAAAATCGCCGTCAGTTGCCAGAATCACCCGGTTATTCCCTCCTTGAATAAAATTATTTTTCGCCAACTTGTATGCGATACGGATTCCAGACTCGCCGGGTGTAGCTCCACCTGCCGTCAACGAATCAATTGCATTCATTATTTTCTTTTTTTCCTTACCGGATGTTGGTAATAATTGAACCCCTACTGCACCTCCATAAGAAACAATGGAGATGGTATCTTTTTCACGTAAATTATTTACCAATAATCGAAAGGCTGATTTAATAAGTGGTAAACGATTTGCCATATCCATGCTACCTGACACATCAATCAGAAAAACAAATTGACTTGGCGGTACTGAATCAAGATCTAATTTCTTAGCAGATATATCTACATAAAAGAGTTGGTTTTCTTTACTCCATGGATTTGACGTTAGTACTGTCTGCACACTGAATAAATCATTGCCAACCGGAGGATCATAATTCAATCCAAAATAATTCAGCATTTCTTCTATCCTCACTGCATCTGGTGGAACTTTGGTTTCTGTATTCAAAAAACGGCGGATATTGCTGTAGGATGCCCTGTCAATATTCAATGCCAGTCCGGTTGTTGGAAACTTATTTGCGGCTATAAATCGATTTTCAATTGAACTGGAATAAGTCTCTTCTCCACTGAACCATTGTTTCTGTTCATCCCTGGTCAGATCTTTTGTTATGGATGCAAGTTTATCTTTTCTTGTTTGTGAAGCTTTTGCCGGCAGATGCTTGAATTGAATAAAGTGATATTTCAACGCATCCAGGTAAATGGTTTGAGATTGATATCCATCCAGGCTGAACGACAAACTGTCAAAGCTAAAATTTCCGGCAATACCAAAGGTTCCGTAATTACCGGTGTGGAAAATAGTTTGGCTTGAATGAAGAATAATCTTTACATTTTGTAAAGCATTGCCCGACTCATCTTTTACTTCGCCCCGATAATAATATGGCTGCCCAATGGTTGATGAGTATAAAAAAAGAAAGAGTATTATATTGAGCGTTGCCTTCAACTAATATTTTTCAATGAAAAATTATACTAAATAACTGATGGCTTATTAAATTACCTGATAAATTTCTTTTAAATTTCTTCCATACCCGTCATAATCCAATCCATATCCTAACACAAATTTGGCAGGTATAGTAAAGCCAATATAATCAACATGGATAGGGTATTGAATGGCATCTGGCTTATATAATAGAGCCGCAATTTTTAATGAGGCTGGTTGTTGATGATCCAGCTTTGGCAGAAAATGAGATAATGTTTTACCAGTATCCACTATGTCTTCTAAAATTATTACATGCCGTCCAAATAAATCATCATCCAAACCGATAGCTGTTGTAACCTTATGGGTCGATTTCATCCCCTTATAGGATGCCAGTTTGATAAAACAAATTTCTGCTTCAATGGTAAGTTGCTTGAAGAGATCGGAAGCAAACATGAAGGAACCATTTAAAATGGCAATGAACAAAGGCTTTTTATCTTTATACTCACTGTTCAATAATTCTGCCAATTCTTTTACACGTTTCAGAATATCTTCTTCGGCAATATATAATTCAAATTCTTTATCATGAAGTTTAATGGTTGCTGACATTTTTTATTTTTTATTAATCTTTAATTGTTGTCCTTCTTTCAGATCGTAACTGCTTAACTTATTCCATTCGTAAATTTCCATTACACCTACATTGTACATTTTCGAAACCTGGTACAAATTTTCTTTCAACTGTACCGTGTGTACTATTATTCCGGAAGCCTGAACCATATTGTTTTCCTTTTCTGAAGTTTGAGCATATTTTTCATTGTCCCCGGTTGAAGGAATTATTGATTCTATTTTTTTTGAACCCGTTTTTACTTCTGGTTGAGTTGTTAATTCAGGACTATTCGGTGCTTTTATTTTCAAATATAATTTTTCGCCGGTTGAAGGTTGTTGATTTTCTGTAAGGGAGTTATACTCCAAAAGATTTTGCAGACGTATTCCTTCTTTTTGAGAAATATGATGCAAACTTTCGCCTCGTTCCACTATATGAAAATCTATTGAACCTGTTTTACTCTTACGTTGCAGAAATATTAACTGATTATCTTCAGCCACTTCCGCCTCTTTCATATCATTGTACTCAAATAACCTGTTTAATGGCAATTCATATTCCAATGCCAATGTAAGAAAAGACTTCCCTCTTTGAACATAAACAACTTTCGTTTCATTAATAATGAACTGATTGGATGGATATTTTTTTTGCGAAATAACCTCTTCTTTTAAATTTTTATTTTCTGAAAAACGGACATTGCTCTTTGCAATATTATTTTCATTTGTTTGAACGGAAGCAACACTGAATTTATTTTCATCCTCTTTTTTCCCCATGGCAATCAATGAATAATCCTGCAAATTATTTTCATTGATAACTTTTATCAGCATGGCCGGATACTTTGGATTAGTGGCGTATCCAGCTTTTTTCAACCCATTGGCCCAACCTTCGAAATCTGCCGGATCAAGGTCAAATAAAAATGCATATCGTTGATTTGATTTTAAGAAATTTGAATGGTCCTTATAGGATTGAAATGCATCATCATATTTTCTAAAACATTCTCCCTGGGCATCATCATCATGCGAAACAGATTCGCCGGTCCATGTTGATTTGCATTTGATACCAAAATGATTGTTTGATTTATTTACCAACAGACTTTGACCTGCTTCTGTTTCAATAATTCCTTGTGCCAGTTTGATAGCCGCAGGAACACCCGTTCGTTGCATTTCTGAAATGGCCATATTTTTATAGGTATGAATATACTCCTGAACCACATCGGAGCTTTGTGCGTTTATACAAAAACTACTCAATAATATAATTACAGTAAAAAATGGTTTTAAGTTTCGCATCGGACGATTATAATTTTTTCATGAGATACAAACCATCCCGAATGGTTAGTATCATCTTTTCAATATCAGACCTAGTTTTAATATATTCGTTAAAAGCTTTGATTGCTTTTGCATTCTTTCCTTTAATATCTTTTTCTATAACGTCGCCATGGAAGAAAATATTATCTGCTAAAATAAACCCGTTTTTCTTCACTTTTGGTAAAACCATGTCAAAATATTCGATATACCCTGTTTTATCCGCATCTATAAATACCAGGTCCCATGTTTCATCCAGTGTAGGTATGATCTCTTTCGCATTTCCTGTATGAATAATAATTTTATCAGCAACAGCTGTTTTGTCCAGAAACTTTCGGGCAACAGAGGAATCTTCTTCCCTAAATTCAATACTATGCAGGATACCGTCATCTGTTAGGCCCTTGGTTAAACAGTAAGCGGAGTAGCCGGTAAATGTACCTATTTCCAATATTCTCCTGGGCTTTATCATACTGCTGATCATTTGCAATAATTTACCCTGCAAGTGTCCGCTAAGCATCACCGATGCCCTGTTGGTCTCTATCGTGAAGGAAGAAATCTCTTTGAGTATTTCTTCTTCTTCGGTTGAAAAGTCTTCCGCATATTTCTGTACCAATGGATGAATTAATTCCACAACATTTTTTTTGCAAAGATACTCATCTGCTTTTTGAGATGAAATACATTTCGAGTGAATAACTTTACGCCGTGGCGGTTGTTTACTTACACCCGTCACTGGTTTGCAAAAAACCGTGGCTGAGTAGAACCTCTTAATTTGATTTTGGTTTGCAAACTATTTAGTGTTATTTGCCAATAAAACAAAACAGTATGAGCCTTTATGAAAAATTGCAACAAGCCAAAAGCGAAGAGGATGTGAAGGATGCTTATATAAAAGCTCTTGGTTTAAAAGGCTATTCTAAAAATTTGATTGACATACAAACCAAAGAAATTTGGTTTGAAGCAAAAGATACCGGCAGCCATTCTACCTACGCCATGTTTACACAGCTTATGCACTATGTGCAACAGGCATTAAACAAAGGAGATGATGTTCCCCCATTTTTATGTGTGATTGATACAAAGAAAGCAGCCATTATGAAAAGTGAGGATGTATTACCATTCCTTGCTAAAAAAACGATTAAATGGGGTAAGTCTGCCAGTAATTACACACAAGAAGCTTTAGATGCTATTTCTGCCCACATCGGCACTCACTTTGTTTCTTTCAGAATAGAAACACATGAAGATGAGTTTATCAGCACTATAAAAGATGCTATTAAAAATGGTGACATAATCCGGACACAAATTACCCCGGATAACCTGAAACAGGTTTTTGATAAATGGGTTGTAATGATTGGCCGGGAAATTAAAGGCGTAGCAGAAGACGATTATGCCCTTTTGTTTTTTGCAGATATTATGCATGATGGCACTGCTGCCACACATGACAACTTAACCGCACAACTACTGCATAAAAACAATGCCCCAGTTTTTAGTTTGGATGGTAAAATTTATGAGTTGGGTAATAAAGAAGGCTATCGCCAATTCTGGACCATCTACCACAAACCACCAAAAGCAGAATACCGGAATTATTTATTGGAAAGAAGGGATAGTTTAATTCCTTTAGACGAACGAAGTTTTAAAGGAGCTTACTACACACCGCTGGCTGTAGTGGACAAAGCTTACGATAAGCTGACAGAAACGCTGGGTAAAAACTGGCAGAAAGAATACATCGTTTGGGATATGTGTTGCGGTGTGGGCAACCTGGAAGTAAAGCACAGCAACCCCCGCAATATTTACATGAGCACATTAGACCAGGCCGATGTGGATGTAATGAAAGCCACTAAAACCTGTGTGGCAGCGCAGCGGTTTCAATACGATTATTTGAA
>JAYWCV010000010.1:0-8329 GCA_043780275.1 Chitinophagaceae bacterium | reverse complement strand
GAAATTTCCTGCATGCTTTTTTTCTTAAAATAAAAAGCTTCTAATAAACCCTTGCACGGTTCTCCTAAACTCGAAATGGCTTTGTCCAATAATTCAAATTCCCTGTTTCTGTTATCATGTTCTTCTAAATCCGTTTCAATTTGAACGGTTTCCTGGAGCAAATCCGTATTTGAAACAAACCTATTTGTCTGATTCATTCTTTTTAACCAAAGTCGACGGCTGACCGCATATATATAGGTCTTCATCTGACAGTTTAGTTCCAATGTCCCCGAACGGGCCTTTTCGTAAAGAATGATCATGGCTTCCTGAAAGATATCTTTGGCATCATCTGCAGAACCGCTGTTATGGATAATCATCGATTGAATCATATTATAATTATTCTTATAAATAGATTCGATGATCTTTTTATCATTCTTTGCCAGACCCTTTAATAATTGTTCCTCGTTGAGTTCTGATTTCAATTCTTCTGATTTTAATACTTTTTTTTAAAAATAGTAACCCCTCAGCTCTAAAAAAAATTTTTTACAGAATCGGGTTACCTTTTTTTCCTTTTAGTATTAACACGTAATTGATCAATTAAAAAAACTAATCATGAAAAAATTATTATTTGTTTTCGCTATCGCAGCTTTCGCTTCTTGTAACAATGCTGCTGAAACTCCAGCTGTAACTGTAGATTCTCCAGTTATTGAGGCGCCAGTTGTAGATACTGCTGCTCCTGTTGTTGTTGATACAACTGCTGTTGCTGCTCCAGCACCTGCTGCTCAGTAAGATTTTATTGTTGATAAGCAAAAATAAAAGCCACTTTTAACCGGGTGGCTTTTATTTTTTAAAAAAATAGTTGAGTTTAATAAATAGTTATTACTTTTAGTTCATGGTTATCACAAAAGCATATTATTGGGTTTATTTTAGTTTCTATTTTAAGAAGCCGGGATTGCTTTTGTTACACACTAATTAATTTTATAAATAACAATACAACATCCCGGCACTAAAGCCGGGATTTTTTTATGCAAAAAAAAATCGCCATACAAGGATTTGAAGGCTGTTTTCACCAACAGGCTGCCCGAAATTTTTTCGGAAAAAAAATAGATGTTTTACCGTGCTCTACATTTAAAGAAGTAATTAATTCGGCAGAGACGGATAAAAATTGCGCTGGAGCTGTGATGGCTATTGAGAACAGTATTGCAGGTAGTATTTTACCCAATTACAATTTGTTGAAAAAAAGTAAACTCTCCATCATTGGAGAAATTTATCTGAAGATCGATCAGCATCTGATGGTGAATCCGAATGTAAATCTGGAAGATATCCGTGAAGTTCATTCTCACCCAATGGCACTTCAGCAGTGTTACGATTTTCTGGAAAAATACAACTGGAAATTAGTGGAAACAGAAGATACTGCATTAAGTGCCCGTCATGTGCACCAGCATCGGAGCAAGCATATAGCGGCCATTGCAGGAAAACTGGCTGCCGAATTATATCAATTGAAAATAATTGCTCCGGCAATTCATTCAGAAAAAAATAATTTGACAAGGTTTCTGGTTTTGCAAAATTCTCAGGAAGCGGAGGTTGTTGAAAACGCTAATAAGGCTTCCGTAAATTTTCAGACCGATCATGCCAAAGGAAGCCTGGCGAAAGTTCTCACGGTTATTGCAAAAGAAGGTATAAACCTGAGTAAATTGCAGAGTTTTCCCATTCCCGGGTCCGATTTCAAATATAGTTTTCATGCCGACCTGGAATTTGAAAATCTAAAAAAATTCTATGCCGTTTTGGAAAAAATGAAATCACAGACAATGGCTTTGAAAGTATTTGGGATTTATAAAAATGGTAAAAAGAAATAGCATGATAAAGCCTTCAAACAGACTGAATGGAATAGGGGAATATTATTTTTCTCAGAAATTAAGGGAAATCGACTTAATGAATAAGGCCGGTAACAATGTCATCAATCTGGGTATTGGAAGCCCTGACCTTGCTCCTCATCCGGAGGTAATAAAAACCCTGCATGAAGAGTCCTCTAAGCCAGGTAATCATGGATATCAATCGTATAAGGGTTCTGCCATTTTACGAAATGCAATATCCAGCTGGTATAAAACCTGGTATGATGTGGAATTGGATAGTGATACAGAAGTGTTGCCGTTGATGGGCAGCAAAGAAGGCATCATGCATATATGCATGACTTATCTGAATGAAGGGGACCAGGTTTTAGTGCCAAACCCCGGTTATCCTACATACAATAGTGCAGTGCGTTTGGCCGGAGCTTCTGTTCTCGAATATCGTTTAACAGAATCAAATGGATGGAAACCTGATTTTGAAGAATTGGAAAAACAGAATTTACAAAATGTAAAATTGATGTTTGTCAATTATCCGCATATGCCTACCGGAAAATTACCGGATGAAAATTTATTTACACAATTGATCAGCTTTGCAAAAAAGAATGGAATTCTCATTATTCATGATAACCCATACAGTTTTATTTTAAATGATAACCCGAAAAGCATTCTTAAAACCGAGGCTGCAATGGATGTTGTTATTGAATTAAATTCCTTGAGTAAATCCTTGAATATGGCGGGTTGGCGGGTTGGAATGATGTGTGCCTCGAAAGAACGGATAGAGGAAGTGCTGCGATTTAAAAGCAATATGGACAGTGGTATGTTTTTGCCTGTGCAACTGGCCGCAGCAAAGGCTTTAACCTTGTCTTCGGATTGGTATAAACAATTAAATGAAACATATTTTAAGCGAAGAGAAATTGTATTTGAATTACTGACAGAGTTGAACTGTAGTTTTGAAACCAACCAGTCCGGCTTATTTGTTTGGGCAAAAATTCCGGGAACTTCTAAAGATGGTTTTGAATTAAGTAATGAAGTGCTGCAGAAAGCAAACGTGTTTATCACGCCCGGCGGAATTTTTGGCTCCGAAGGAAACCAATATGTCCGGGTGAGTTTATGCAGTACAGAAGAAAAATTAAAAGAATCTATTCAACGCATTAAAAACGCTTTTTAAGATGGAAAGAAAAAAAATAGCCATAATCGGAGTCGGACTTATTGGCGGTTCAATGGCATTACAACTGATTGAAAAAGGATTTACGTCCCGAATTATTGGTGTTGATTCAAATGCTGAAAATGCAAAAAAGGCATTAGAATTGGGACTTGTTGATGAAATACAAAGTTTAGAAGATGCAGTAGATAATTCAGATGTAATTATTCTTTCCATACCAGTAGATAAGGTGGTTGAGTTAATTCCCCAAATTATGGACCGAATAACAAATCAGATTCTGCTGGATGTTGGTTCCACCAAACAAGCTTTGTTTGATGCTATAAAAAATCATCCAAAAAGGGGCAGACTGGTAGCAACACACCCTATGTGGGGAACAGAATATAGTGGTCCGGAAGCAGCAGTTCCTTCAGCATTCGAAAACAAGGCCGTTGTATTTTGTAATCAGGATGAAGCAGATAAAGATGCATTGGAATGGGTAAAACAAGTTTATCTGAAAATTGGAATGCATATCATCCAAATGAATTCAACGGACCATGACCTTCATACTGCATACATTAGTCATATATCGCATATTACTTCCTTTGCATTGGCAAATACCGTGTTAGAGAAGGAGAAAGAGGATAATGCCATTTTCGAATTGGCCAGTGCTGGATTTGAAAGTACCGTGAGGCTAGCAAAAAGTAATCCTGAAATGTGGGTACCCGTTTTCCGGCAAAACAGGGAAAATGTACTGGATGTTTTAAATGAACACATTTCGCAATTAAAGAAATTTAAAAGCTGCCTGGAAAAGGAAAATTATGATTATTTATACGATCTCATTGCAAAGGCAAATACAATTAGTAAGATCATAAAGTAAACTAAAAGGGGGTAATAGCCTTTAAAATAGTACCTTCGCACAAAATTTTTTTAGAATGACAACATTTCGAGATTTAGGATTGAACGAGAACTTAGCTAAAGCAACCGACGCTTTAGGATTTATTAATCCAACTTCAATTCAGGAACAGGCAATTCCTGTTTTATTGAGTGGAACAAAGGATTTTGTGGGATTGGCTCAAACGGGAACAGGTAAAACTGCTGCTTTTGGATTACCATTAATTCAGATCATTGATACAGATACAAAATATCCGCAGGCATTGATCGTATGCCCTACCAGGGAGCTTTGTATGCAGATAGTAAATGAAATGGAACTTTTTGCAAAGTTCACAAAAGGGGTAAAAATTGTTGCCGTATATGGTGGGGCATCTATTGTAATGCAGATAAAAGATATCAGACGTGGTGTGCAGATTGTAGTGGCTACTCCCGGAAGACTGATTGACTTGATTGAACGAAAAGCAATTAACTTGGAGATGATTGAGTACCTGGTTTTGGATGAGGCCGATGAAATGCTGAATATGGGTTTTAAAGATGATATTGAATTCATCTTGCAAAATACCCCAAAACGTGAAAGCACCTGGTTGTTTAGCGCTACAATGCCTGCTGAAATAAAAAAGGTGAGCAAAAAGTACATGAAGGATCCTGTAGAAATTACGGTAGGTAAAACAAATACTGGAAACAAAAATATTGACCATCAATTTTTTGTAGCATCGGGTCATAGCCGTTATGAAACCTTAAAAAGACTGATCGATTTCAATCCGGGAATTTATGGTTTGATTTTTACCAGAACCAAGCTGGATGCACAGAATATAACAGAGAAATTAACCCGCGAAGGATATGATATTGATGCGTTGCACGGAGACCTTACACAGGCTCAACGTGACCGGGTAATGGGTTTGTTCAGGGATAAAACATTGCAATTACTTATAGCTACCGATGTGGCTGCAAGAGGTATTGATGTTGTTGGCATTACCCATGTAATCAACTACGAATTGCCCGATGAACTGGAAGTATACACACACAGAAGCGGACGTACCGGTCGTGCAGGAAATACCGGTATCTGTATGAGCATTGTAACCGCAAAAGATAATTATAAGATCAAGCATATCGAGCGGATGGTACAGGCACCATTTCACAAGCAGGAGATTCCTACCGGAAATGATGTGTGCAGAAAGCAATTCTATCATTTCATGGATAAATTATTGAAAACGGATATCAGTCATGGCAGCTATGGATCTTATATGCCGATGCTGGAAGAAAAATTCGCTGATGTAAGTAAAGAAGATGTGTTGAAGATGGTTGCTGCTACTGAGTTTGATCGTTTTTTGAAGTATTATGAAAATGCAGCAGATCTGAATCTTCGGGATCAGAGAAGAGATAAATCTGAAAGAGGAGAAAGAATCAGTTCAGACAGAGAGCCCCGTCAAAGAGATCCTGGTGGAAGGGCAGCAAGGACATCAGCAGGGGATGGTAATTCTATGCGTTTATTCATCAACCTTGGAACCAAGGATGGTTTTTACAAGGCAAACTTCCTTCAGTTTATTTTAGATATGAGCGATTTGAGTAAAGAGTCATTAGGAAGAATTGACATGAAAGAAATGAATAGTTGGGTTGAAGTGGAGAAAAAATCAGCCGACCAAATGATTAAAGCATTGGATGGTAAAAAATATAAAGGAAGAAGAATTAGAATGAACGACGCCAATAGCAGATAAATTATTATTGAATAAATGCCCTTAGAAATGCAACAGACCGAAACAAAAAAAACAATAACTGAAACCTTACAGAAAAGACCTTTAATTATTTCTGGTCCATGCAGTGCAGAAACGGAAGAGCAGGTCATTGAAACAGCCCAGCAATTAGCAGCAACCGGAAAGGTTGATATATTAAGAGCAGGAATATGGAAACCCCGCACAAGACCTGGAAGTTTTGAAGGAGTTGGTGCCAAAGGCCTTCCTTGGTTATTGCAGGCAAAAAAACTAACCGGATTACCAACAGCTGTTGAAGTGGCTACTCCAAAGCAGGTTGAAGATGCATTGACTTTTGAAGTAGATGTATTATGGTTAGGTGCTAGAACTACCGTTAACCCTTTTAGTGTACAGGATATTGCCGATGCTTTAAGAGGTGTGGATGTTCCGGTGCTGATTAAAAACCCCATCAATCCCGATCTGGAACTTTGGATAGGCGCCGTAGAGCGTATCGCAAAAGCAGGTATTAAAAATATTGGACTTATACATCGTGGTTTCTCATCGTATGGTAATACAGAATTTCGGAATGCACCTATGTGGCATCTCGCCATTGAAATGAAACGTCGTAATCCGGATATGCTTTTAATCAATGACCCTTCGCATATATGTGGGCAACGAAATAATATCCTTGAAGTTTCTCAAAAAGCAATTGATCTGGATTTTGACGGGTTAATGATCGAAAGTCATATTGATCCGGACAATGCTTGGAGTGATGCAAAACAGCAGGTTACTCCGGAAGTTTTATCCGGCATTTTAAGCGAATTAGTTTGGCGCAGTGAATCAATTTCTGAAACTGAATTTATCACGGCTCTTGAAAAACTTCGTGAGCAGATCAATCATATCGACGATGAGTTAATGGATTTGATGGGACAACGAATGAAGATCGCTGATAAGATTGGGCAGTATAAAAAAGATAATAATGTCACCATTCTTCAAACCAATCGTTGGAATCATATTTTGGAAAGAGCCTTCCAGAAAGGCGGGAAGATTGGATTGAGCAAGGAGTTTATAACAAAATATTTCGATGCCGTGCATATGGAAAGCATCAATCATCAGAACAAGATCATGAATAGTTAAATTATTTAATTATTTTCTTGATTAAGTCTGATGCATGCTGGTAGACAATTACAGCATTGAATGAGTAAGATGTATTTTGGTTTACCTTTAAATTATTATAAAGCCAGCTGATATTTTCTGTACGACTATATTGGCGCCTGCCGGCAGGCAGGCCGCACTCTTATACTTTTGTAATTCTATTGAGCAAATGAAAAAAACAACTCAACCTGTTATTTCTTATACAAAAAAGAAATTTGCGTTTTCAAATTCTGCAGTCGATTATTATTTCGATGCTTCCATTTCTGTTTTAAATCAAATTGCAGATCCAAGCCATACCATCATTATCACAGATGAAAATGTTTTTGATCTTCATCAGAAAAAATTTAAAAATTTCAACTGTATCGTATTAAAAGCAGGCGAAGAATTTAAAGCGCAGGCAACTATTGATACCATCATTGATCAGTTGCTGGAGATGGAAGCAGACCGTAAAACTTTACTCGTTGGGGTAGGTGGAGGTGTGATAACCGATATCACGGGATATGTTGCATCTGTTTATATGCGAGGAATCCGTTTTGGATTTATTCCAACTACTTTATTGGCCATGGTAGATGCTTCCATTGGCGGGAAAAACGGAATTGATGTGGGTAAATACAAGAACATGGTTGGTATTATCCGCCAGCCTTCTTTCATTATTTACGATCATTCTTTTCTGAAAACACTTTTGCAAAATGAATGGGAAAACGGATTTGCGGAAATAATAAAACATGCTTGTATCATGGATGTTGCCATGTTTCAACTATTGGAAGAGAATACATTAAAAGGATTTCAGAAAGATAAAAAGAAGCTCAGTGATTTAATTGTTCGAAATGCAAAATTGAAAACCAAGGTAGTCCAGGCTGATGAATTTGAAAAAGGAGATAGAAAGCTATTGAATTTCGGACACACGTTAGGCCATGCATTGGAGAATCAATACGAGCTTTCACATGGGCAAGCAGTAGCTATCGGCATGACGTATGCTTGTAAAATTTCTGAACAAATAATGAAATTTAAAAGTGTAGATAAAGTCATTGGGTTAATAGAAAAATATGGTTTACCAAGTTTTGCTGAGTTTGATAAGCAAAAGGTTTTTGATGTGTTGAAATTGGATAAAAAACGGGAGAGAACAGATATTAACTACATTTTACTTGAAAAAATAGGTAAAGGAACTGTAAAGTCTATTTCGCTGAATGAGATTAAAGATATTTTATTTGAGATTTAAAAAAGCAGATTAAAAAAGCCATGTTGGTAAAAATTCGTTCTTCAAAAATTTCCGGAACAATCCATGCCCCTACCTCTAAAAGTTCTATGCAAAGGGCATGTGCAGCAGCATTATTATCCAAAGGAAAATCTGTCATAAGCAATCCTGGTTACAGTCATGATGATAAGGCGGCACTGAAGATGATTGAATCGCTTGGTGCAACATGTCAAATGGTTGATGGAAACTTATGGATAGAAAGTAGTGGCGTAAATCCATTGAATAAGCAGGTGAATATTGGCGAAAGCGGATTAGGGTTAAGGATGTTTACACCCATCATTGCATTAAGCAAAGAGGAAGTAATTGTTGAAGGAAAAGGAAGTTTACTGACAAGACCCATGAGTTTTTTTGATGAAATATTTTCTCAACTGGG
>JAYWCV010000009.1:0-7019 GCA_043780275.1 Chitinophagaceae bacterium | reverse complement strand
GGATCGATTGAAGGTATTGCCGGTATGGAGTCGATTGATCTGCATTTGCTGGATGATGGGTTGGAGGTTGAGGGTTGAGGGGTTGAGAGGTTGAGGAGTTGAGAGGTTGAGGAGTTGAGGGGTTGAGGAGTTGAGGGTTTAGTGTTGAGGGTTAAGGGGTTTAGAGTTGAGGGTTGAAAGTTTAGAGAATTCAGCATTCATAATTAACCATTCAACATTCACAATTAACCATTCAACATTCACAATTAACAATTAACAATTAACAATTCAGCAGGCAACCCAGGACAAAACAATTTTTTCAAATTCCTTGTGGTGAATGAATAATTCATTGCCGGTTTTTGTAAACAGACAATTTACGATTCCCGAATCTGAACTGTTTTTACTCAATTGAATATGTTCCCGGAAATCGATTTCTCCATTACCATACCATTTAAATACGGATTCTTTGCAGGACCAGAGCAAGGTTAAATGCCTGCCCGCCTGCCCGACTGAGCCATTCAGGCGGGGATGACTTAATCGGACGGGTTGAATGCTGAATTGTGAATTGTGAATTTCAGAATCATCCTTAAGATCAAATAAACCCATTTCCTTTTTGCTTAAAAATTTGTGTTTTATTTTTTCAATTTTCGCAACAGGAATCTCGATATCGATGCCTACCCTTTTATCTTTACTAACTATGGCTGCTGCATAATCGCCGCAATGCGATATGGAAAAATGAAATTGTTCATCGGGCAAATAGGGCTTTCTGGTATCGGCAATCTTAATCAGTTCATGTGGAAAATCAGGAAACAGATATTTCAATAAAAACCGACCTGCTAAGTGTTGTAAACGTTTCACCGGGTGTGTAACTTCTCTCTGCAATGGTACAGTACCGGAAAAAAACTCTTCCGATTCTTCTATCTTCCAGATTCCGATCCGGGTGTTATGGTCAATAATATGTTGAAAAAAAACTGGCATGTCTTAATTAAATCAAAGTTATTTTGCGGCACAAATTGCCATATTTTAAACTAATATAACAAATGATATTATCCGATTCCCGAATTATAGAAGAAATAGAAAAAGGAACCATCAAAATTGTTCCTTACAACAGAGAAGATCTTGGTAGTAATTCGTACGATGTGCATTTGGGTAAAACCCTTGCAACCTATATCGATCATGAGTTGGATGCAAAAAAACACAACCGGATCGAATACTTCGAAATCCCGGAAGAAGGTTTTGTTTTGCAACCGCAGCATTTTTATCTGGGTGTAACCAGCGAGTATACCGAAACCCTTGCTCATATCCCATTCCTGGAAGGGAAGTCTTCTACCGGTCGACTGGGTATCGACATTCACGCCACGGCTGGAAAAGGGGATGTTGGATTTTGCGGAAACTGGACATTGGAAATTTCTGTAAAACAACCGGTTCGTGTCTATCCAAATATGCCCATCGGTCAACTCATTTATTTTCCGGTAGATGGAGAAATTGAAGTGAAATACAATGAAAAAAAGAATGCCAAATACAGTCATCAGCCCGATAAACCGGTGGAGAGTATGATGTGGAAGAATGTGTTTTAGGAGGGTTTAGGAGTTGAAAGGTTGAGAAGTTTAGAGGTTTAGAGTTGAGAGTTGATAAGTTGAAAGGTAGAGAGTTAAGAATTAAATTAAAAATTAAGAATTCTAAATTGCCTATTGAGAGGAGTTGAAAGGTTGAAGGAGGATGAATTATTTCCTAATACCTTATTCCCAGTTCCCAATACCCTAATACCTAATTCCAAATACACTAATACCTACTCCCCATCTAAAGTGCATCATCACCGAATTTTTTCTGATAAGCAACCAACCAGGTAACCACCCGTGAATAAGACCGTTTACCAGTAGGTTGGCGGTTATAACGCAGATACTGGTCGTACATTTCAGTTATATACGGTTCAACTGGGTTTTTGTATTTTTTATAAAATTGAATCATGGCCTGATTGTCTTTTATCACCCTTGGATGTAAATCTTTTATAAATGACTTCGCCATATTTGAATCCTTCAATCTCATTTCGGAAATGGCATAATAAAACAAATCGAAATAAGCCGAATATTTAAACAAGTTTGACGGATGCGATTTACAAGCCAGATAACCAACAAAATTTGCTTCATTTTCTTTAGCATAACCCAATTGATGGGCAATTTCGTGACAGGAAATAAAAGGCTGTAAAAAAACAGGAACGGTTGTATTTACCTGAGCTTCCCCCGAAAACGGATTATAATAGCCCTGAAATCCCAAGATATTACCGGCATAACTAAAAAGTGATGGTTTTACAGATTTGTTTTCAATCTGAAGAAAACTAAACTGTTTTGCTGCACTGTCATAAGCACGATAGCTTTCATTAAATAAATTTTTCTTTTTTTTCAAGATTATCCGTTGCGTGGTATCAACCATGACAGCCTGCTCATTTAATCGCTTTAATAAAATCGTTGTCAGGCTGTCTAAATCTTCTAAACTAGTTTCTTTTACATCCAATTTCAATTGTGTAGCAATACCCTTCCGATCATAATTCAGGCCCCAAAACAAGTTAAAAAAGCAATAAACAAATAATATGAAGAATAGGAATTGTTTTATGCCATCAATGAAAAATCCCCAACTCACTTCTTTTTTAATCAGGGCAATAATCAGTTTTATCGTTTTAAACAGAACGACAAAGATCAGAAATCCATAAAATAGATCCCCAAAGCTTATAGGCAGCCATCCGAACAAAAAACGTTGTTTTGCGGAAAACCAGATATAAAATCCTGTCGAATAGTAGTTCTCAATCCATTCCGGATAGTTTGACAACACACGAATGACCACTGTAATAGCTATTAAAAGCAACCAGGTCCATGTTTTCATAAATTTTTCGAAAAGGAGCTTCATGATACGGTTCACGACATTTTAGTTTAACTTTCTTGAATTCAGTATTTTACCTAAAACTGAGCCTTAAAAATAATCCAATAAGGCCAAAGTTTTTATGAAAAATTCCCCTAACTTTGCAAACTCTTTTAAAAACCTGCTCATGAGCAAGAACCGGGACTTTGATATTGCGTTTGTAGGGTTAAGACCGGGGATACATGAGTTTTTATTTAAAATTGATGACAAGTTCTTTGAGGCTTACCAGTTGCAAGATTTTCAGAATTGCCAGGCCGAAGTAAAACTACATGTAGACAGACAACAAAGTTTTCTGATGTTGAAGTTTGAAATTGGCGGCAGTATTGAGGTTTCCTGCGATCGTTGTACCAACGATTTGCCCATGCAACTGTTTGATGAATTTACAATCACCGTAAAAATGGTGGAAGATCCTTCCATTTTTGTAGGTCAGGAAGACGATCCCGACATCTATTATATTTCCAGAACGGAAAGCCATATACATGTTGCAGATTGGATTCATGAATTCATCAATTTGAGCTTACCCATGCAAAAAGCCTGTACTTTTGAAAAAATGGACGGACCTTACTGCAATCAGGAAGCCAGAGAGATTTTGATTAAGCTGGAAGAAGAAGTAAAAGAAACAAAAACTGAAAACCCGATCTGGAAAGGATTGGATAAATTCAGAGAAAGTGGCCTCTCTTAGTTTTAGAAAAAGAGAAGTTGATATTTTTTAATAAACATTTTTAGAAACATAAATCGAGAGATATGCCAAATCCAAAACGCCGACACAGTCAGCAAAGAAGTGCAAAGCGTAGAACACACTACAAAGCTGTAGCAGCTACATTGAGTACGGATAGTACTACCGGAGAAATCCACGTACGTCACCGTGCACATGTAAGCGAGGGTAAATTATTTTACAAAGGAAAATTAGTTGCTGAAAAAGCACCAATCAAACTTTAATCATTTACAATAAAAAAACTCCAAATTTCCGAATCAATGCTTACATGGGTTCAGAGGTTTGGAATTTTATTTTTATACGTATATGAATATAGGCCTGGACATGATGGGAGGAGACTTTGCACCACTTGAAGCGGTGAAGGGAATTCTTGAATACCTGAACGAGCAGGAAAATCCGGCTACCCTTTATTTAATTGGCGATCAATCTCAGGTTGAACAACTGGTAGCAGCATACAAAATTCCCACAGAAAAAATAAAGATCATTCATGCAGAACAGGTCATTGACATGCATGAACATCCTACCAAAGCTTTAAAGGAAAAACAACAATCATCTATAGCAATCGGTTTTCATTTATTGGCAGCCGGCACAACCGACGCTTTTATCAGTGCCGGGAATACAGGTGCTATGCTTGTTGGTGCATCCTTTATTGTAAAAGCAATAGAAGGCGTAATAAGACCTACCATTTCAGCGCTTATTCCAAAAGAGAATGGTGGTACTTCCATATTACTAGATGTTGGACTGAATGCCGATTGCAAACCCGAACAATTAAACCAATTTGCCATCATGGGTTCTGTTTATGCCCGGCAGATCCTGGGCATCGATAACCCACGAGTTGGATTGATCAATGTGGGCGAAGAAGAAGGCAAGGGCAATATGCTGACTCAAGCTACCTACCCTCTACTGAAAGAAAATACGCATATTAATTTCATTGGAAATATTGAAGGACGAGATCTTTTAATTGATAAAGCCGATGTAATGGTTTGTGAAGGTTTTACCGGCAATATTCTTTTGAAAATGATTGAATCGCTTTTTGACATTACCGAACGCAAACATATCGACAACGAATACTTCCAACGATTCAATTTTGAAAACTACGGTGGCACACCTATCCTGGGTGTTTCCAAACCCGTGATCATTGGTCATGGAATATCACATGCGCTGGCATTTAAAAACATGATAAAGGTTGCACAGAAAATGATTGAAAAAAATGTGCTGGAGCAGATGAAAGCAGAATTGCAACCTTAAGATTATATACTCCTTTGTATACTTTGTTTTACTATTTTTAACTAATGAAAATCATTAGTTCCCTTCTTCTATTTACGTTTATACATGTCGTTGGTTTTGGTCAGATCACTGAAAGCAGTAAACCAATTTCGGTAAAGGAAACGGTCCATCCTTTCAAATTAGGTAATAAGAAAGTACATGTTATTATGACAACATATGGCAATAACAAAGACGTTGTAATGATAAACCTGCACGACAATGAACGGACATCTGTAGAAGCAGCAAAAATTATTTTGCTGGAAACCGGTGGCACATTAATAAGAATTGAAAACGATAACAAACGCTTGATTGATTTCATATTTAAAAAATCCAAATTTCAATTTGATCCGAACCGGATTTTTACAAAAGCAGGCACTACAGCCACTTTAAATAAATATAGTGTATCAACTCCGGCATCTGTTTCACTCGTTTCAAAATTTGGCGAGTTTATTTACAAGCTGATTCCAGCATCAACATTGCTGATTGCTTTGCATAATAATACAGATAGTACATATTCCAGCTTAAGTTATTTGCCCGGTGCAGAATATGGTATTGAAGCTTCCGCAGTGCATATAAATAAACAAATGGATATCGATGATTTTTTCTTTACTACAAGCGATTCTTTATTTACAAAATTGAAATTGGAAAACAACAATGTGATCCTGCAAAATAATTCGGCGGCGACGGATGATGGCTCTCTTAGTGTATTGCATGGAATCTGGAATAAAAAATATGTAAACGTAGAAGCCGAACAAGGACATCTAAAAGAGCAAGAAAAAATGATCCGTTTATTGATTCATTCTGCTATTTTACGTAATTAAAAAATACTGTAGAATTTATTATACACGTGCATAATTCAGTATCATTTTTTTGAAAACAAGGTATCCATATTACTTATAGCAGGATGATGAAGTTGGGAAAAATGAATTAAAAAAGTCCTGCCGAAACAGGACTTTTAAACCAATTTAAAATAATAAAATAAATCTATCCTTATTTAAATTTCCACCCTTTTCATTTTCGGAACTAGGTAATGCATGATCGACCAGGCAATCAGGTATGCACTTCCACAAATGAGGAACATGATATAGTATCCGGTTTCCAATTTTCCGATACTTTTATAATGGTCGAATAAAAGTCCGGCCAGACGGGCAATCAAAATACCACCGATAGCTCCTGCCATGCCACCCATTCCTGTTACCGATGCAACCGTTTTTTTAGGGAACATATCAGATACGGTTGTAAATATATTGGCAGACCAAGCTTGATGTGCTGCGGCTGCAAAACCAATTATTAAAACAGCAAACCACATATTAAATCCACCCAAGACCTGTGCAAAAACTACCGGAATAACACAAAATGCATAAATCAGCATAGACATCTTTCTTGCCCGATAAACAGGCATACCTTTTTTGATAAGGTTTAATGGAAGCCATCCTCCGGCAACACTTCCAATGGTTGACAATGAATAGACCAATGCTATCGGAAGTACTACTGCAGTTCCTACAATATCATATTCTGCTTTCAGGAATGCCGGTAGCCAGAAAAGATAAAACCACCACACCGGATCGGTCAAAAACTTTCCAGCTATAAATGCCCATGTTTGTTTAAAACCTAACAGTTTTGTCCATGTAACTTTATTTTCTACAGTTGATTCTTCAGTAAGCTGTGGTGCTTCATCCAGGTCGCTATGAATATAATCGAACTCTGCTTTTCCCAGACGCTTTTGTTTTTGCGGGACTTCATATAAAATAAACCAGAAAAACAGCCAGATAAAACCAATGGCACCGGTAATAATAAATGCCCATTCCCAACCCCATTTTGCAGCAATAAAAGGTACCGTAAGTGGAGCTGCAATAGCACCGATATTGGCACCAGAATTAAAAATACCTGTTGCAAAGGCTCTCTCTTTTTTGGGAAACCATTCGGCAGTTGTTTTTATGGCAGCCGGGAAGTTTCCGGCTTCACTTAAACCCAAAGCTGCCCGAGCAACAATAAATCCAAGTGTGCTTCTTACCGCAGCATGGCCGATAGCTGCAATGCTCCAAACTATCAAAGAAATTGCATAGCCCAATTTGGTGCCTATCTTATCTATAAAACGCCCAACAACCAGCATACCAATAGCATAGGCCAATTGGAATGAGATAAC
>JAYWCV010000008.1:0-2504 GCA_043780275.1 Chitinophagaceae bacterium | reverse complement strand
GCTTTAGTTACTGATTATGATGCTCTTGCAGAGGGAATTCTGGAACTGATTATGCAATCAATCGAGCAAAGTAAATCGCATATGATGCAGGGTTCGCATCACATTGGCTGTCATCCTTTTTATATGCAAGCATTTGGCAGGAAACTGTATCAGCCCCAAACTCTATAAACTTAATGCCTTCTTTACAACAGATGCTGGAAGGTTAGCTGTTACAAAATACAAAGGAAAAGGAAGTATCTCTGATGGAAATATGAATTTCATTCCATTACGTACAGGAGAGGTTTATCTTATTCGTGCAGAAGCAAATGCAAGAATTGGTGGTGCAAATACTGCTTTGGGTATGGCTGATCTTAATACATTGAGAACTGCACGTATTACAGGGTATGTTCCGGAGGCATTGATAGGAAACCCACTGTTGGATGCCATAGCCAATGAAAGAAGAAGAGAATTAGTTGGCGAAGGCCATCGTTTCTTTGACTTAAAGCGTACAATAAAAACTATTACAAGAGGTATTGCATGTGGGAATTTTGCATTATCTCCTTCTGGTGCCTGTAGCTTGAACTCTTCTGCTAAAGAATGGGCTCTGCCTATTCCAGAGGGTATTATGAATGCAAATCAAAATATGGTTCAAAATCCTGGGTATAATTAATATAGAATTTTAGAGGAATTTAAATCCCTTAAAATAATTAAACAATACTACAAAAATTCCCGGTTGCCATTGGTAGCCGGGATTTTTTTTTAATAACTTTTTCGTTTTTATTTCTTGATAGGAAAATTGAATTATAGAATAAATCAATTTTCATTTATTTCAATAATCTCTAAACTAGATACCTGTTAAACGCCGCATCGAAATAAGGCGATTTTTTAAATGCACCTCAACATTTTACCATCAATTAGTTTTACTAAGTTTTACTTACTTTCGGTTTCTTTTTTGGCAGATATATATCTATGAATAAATTAATCCGAAAGTTAAAAAAAATCCGATTAGTGAGGGCCTTGGTTTACGCCATTGTAGGGTTAGCATCTTATCTGGGGTTAACTATTTTCAATAAATTAAAAATAGAAGGCACGGAGAATTTAAAAGACCTTCCTAAAGAGAATGTTTTATTTGTCAGCAACCATCAAACTTATTTTGCAGATGTTATTGCATTCCTTCATATTTTTTGTGCCTATAAATGGGGTAAAAAAAATAAGCTTGGGTTACCATATTATCTGTTGAATCCTTTTACGAATATCTACTTTGTTGCCGCTGCAGAAACCATGAATGCCAATTGGCTGAGTCGCTTATTTGCATTGGCCGGTGCATTAACGGTAAAGCGAACCTGGAAAGAGGGAGGGACTGAAATCAGGAGAGGATTGGATCCATCCGATTCAAGAAAAATTAGCAGAGCACTTGCATCCAGTTGGGTAATCACTTTTCCGCAGGGAACAACCAGGCCTTTTGCACCCGGAAGAAAAGGAACCGCATTGCTTATTAAACAAAACAGACCCATTGTGATACCTGTTGTTGTTAATGGCTTTTGGAGAGCTTTTAATAAAACCGGTTTGAAGTTTAAAAAGAAAGGATCAAATCTTTCCGTTCGATTTAAAGCCCCTTTAAATATAAATTATAATGCAGCTCCTGAAGAAATACTTGAACAGATCATGCAATCAATAGAGCAAAGTAAAACCCATATGATGCACGGGCCACATCATTGGGTTTTAGCTTAATTAATTAAGGTTTGAAAAAAAGTGCTTTCAATTCGGATGCATCATCCGGTTTCATTTTACCCCCTAAGATTAAACGAACCTGCCTTCTGCGTAATGCACTTTCAAAAAGTTTTTTCTCCTCCTCGGTTTCGGAAATTAATTCAGGTACTACAGTAGGACGACTATTTTCATCTAATGCAACAAAAGTATAATAGGCTGAATTGCTTTTGTATTTGTTTTGCAGTTTAAGATCTTCACCCCACACATTTAAATGAATCTCCATGGAAGTATTAAAGGCTCTGGTTATTTTAGCTTCAATATGTACTACATTTCCCAATTTAATAGATTTTTCGAAGGAAATATTGTCGACAGATGCCGTAACAACAGGTGCATTGCAGTGTTTCTGCGCTGCAATAGCAGCCGCAATATCCATCCAATACATCAACCGGCCCCCCATTAAATTTCCAAATACATTGGTATCATTGGGTAAAACGAGTTCGGTCATTATGGTAAAACTCTCTTGTGCTTTTTTTGTTGGCATTATAAATAATATTTGTCGTAAAGGTATTTTATCAAATAGTAATTATCGAATAACATATTTCAGCAATTAATCTTTTTTCATTCATCAACATTTACCTTTGCATCGCATTTAAATAAAAAATGAATATGGATTCCAACCCGGTTATTTCATTCGAAAATACTGAAAACGCATTTGCTTATAAATCAGATAAAGAATTGAAGCTGGCTTATTTTCTTTTTTCTTCCATGAGTTATCAATTTCTGGTAAAATTAGGCGTGTCTTTCACCCCTTGGAT
>JAYWCV010000007.1:0-12582 GCA_043780275.1 Chitinophagaceae bacterium | reverse complement strand
CCATCGGCACTCATGTATAAACCACCTTTTTCATTTTCAATGATGGCATAAACTTTATCAGTATTGGACGGAGCTACAGCAACGCCAACAATACCCCAGGCTCCTTTAGGCAATCCTTTTTTACCGGATATATTTTTCCAGGTTTCTCCGCCATCGGTGCTTTTCCATAAGGCACTTCCATCACCTCCACTCTCCAGACTATGTGGTGTACGAATCACCCGCCATGTGCCGGCATACAATACATCTGTATTTCCGGGTTCCATTACCAGGTCAGATGCACCGGTTTGCTCATTTACATACAATACTTTTTTCCAGGTCTTGCCGCCATCAATTGTTTTAAAAACGCCCCGCTCTTCATTGGGCCCAAACAAATGACCCATCACTGCTGCCCAAACGATGTCTGGATTTTTTGGATGAATGACTAAACGAATAATATGCCGTCCGTCTTTCAAACCCAGGTTGCGCCATGTTTTTCCACCATTATCGCTGCGCCAAATGCCGCCTAATCCTTCGCTTACATTTCCCCGCATGGAGTTTTCTCCTTCACCCACATAAATAATCGATTCATCAGATGGAGCCACGGCAACAGCACCGATGGAGCTACCAAAAAATCCATCGGATATATTTTTCCAGTTACTTCCTCCATCCAATGTTTTCCATACTCCTCCACCGGTAGCACCAAAATAAAATGTATTGGTGTTTTTATAACTACCTGCAACAGCTGCACTTCGTCCGCCACGGAAAGGGCCTATTAAACGATACTTAGTTTCACTGGTAAAATCTATATCTTCCTTAACAGGAGTTAAAACGGTTTTATCTTTTTTCTGCGCAAAAACGACGATACTAAACAGACATAAAAAAGCGGTCATGAAATTTCTCATTGCAATGATTTTGTTTTGAATCAGGAAATTACGAAATCAACTTGTACCAGAACTCAATTTGTTTTAAAAAATGATAGCCGGTATCTCTACCGGCTATCTGAAAACGTTCTGAAGAACATATATTAAATCACAAAATTTTAGCTCTGTGGGAGCGAAATATTATACATACCGTTCCTATGGAACTCTAAAACATGAAAAATTCTTTTTCTACCAACATGTCGCCTCAACGAGGCTATCTATTTTAAAATGCCTTGCTGGCTCCCTGTTTAGCCGGATCAGGAATTAAGCCTTCTTTTTTTATTGCTGCTTCGGCTTTTAATCCGTATTTAGCAACCAATGTTTTTACATTCATCCCGGCAGCTTTCACTTTATCATCCAGCAATCTTACCCGTTCCAGTTGCAGGTTATTTGGTGGAGCTTCCTGCGAACTAATTGGCACATATATATTAGAAATATCTTCCCGCAACCTTTTTATTTCTGCAAAAATGGATCGCTTCTCCGTTGGCACCATGGTTGATTTTATTTCTTCCAACTTGTTGTAATATTCTTCCAGCATAGCTTTGGTCTTAATGTTTTTTGTTTTTTCAGATGCCTGCTTCAATCTTTTCTGACGATCAGTCACTGCTTCCACTTCTTTAGCCAGTTCTTCGTGCATACCATACAACTGCATGGCTGTCTTATAATTCAGTATCCTATCTGCCAACGTATAACTCTTATCCTCTTCATCATGATAAGCTGTGAGCTTTGTATCGTATACATTTTTACCAACCGTTAATCGGATTGTATACTCACCCGGCAAAACCTGTGGTGCTACAAAGCCCGAAAAATCAGGTGTTGTACCCTGTGCAACTTTAGGAGGCATGATACGCTGATTCCAATAGACCCTGTTTATCCCTTTTCTTTTTGAAGCCGGTATAGATTGTACCAGTTTTCCATCCTTGTCGAGTATATCAATTTTCACTTCTCCACTTGATACCCGGTCTTTCAAATAATATTGGAAAGGCGGTATTGACGTAGCGTTAGGAGCAACCCAACCACCCGTACTTGGTGAACCACCATCGGCATAATTTCCCAGTGTTAATTTCATAGGCTCTGGTTGAAAAAAGTGAACATCCTTTTCTGAAATATCCCTGGTCATGAATCGCATCGGAGAAATATCATCGATGATGATGATGCCACGACCATGTGTACCCAAAACAAGGTCATGCGTTTTTGGATGAATCTGAATATCTCTTACCAATGCATACCATGGAATATTATTTTTCATACGAAACCAGTTTACTCCCCCATCCAATGTTGCAAACAGTCCCATTTCGGTACCCAGAAAAAGTAAATCTTTATTGATTAAATCTTCTTTTATTTTATGTGCAAAACCGGTAAACTCATCACTCTTTATCAGTTTCCATGTTTTACCCATATCCGTTGATTTGCCCAAATAAGTTTTATGGTCGCCATACATGTGATTATCAAAACTTGCATACACAACATTTTTATCGAAACGGGAAAGCTCAATACTGCTTACCCATGTTTGTGATGGAATGCCTGCAATCGCTATATTATTAGAAACATTCACCCAGTTTTTTCCGGCATCCGGACTGTATTGCAGGTTCCCATCATCTGTTCCAACCCAAATAAGATTTTCGTCCAATGGCGATTCTGAAATTGAAAAAATGGTACAATGATTTTCTGCAGATGTATTATCTGCACTTAACCCACCACTTTTTTCCTGGTTTTGTTTCTTTTTGTCATTGGTTGTCAGGTCCGGAGAAATTCTCAACCAGTTTCTTCCCTGGTCGGTTGACTTGTACAGATACTGGGCACCCATATAAAGGTTCTTATGATTTTTAATGCCAAGAACTATGGGTGTATTCCAATTCCAGCGAAGCTTATCTTCCGTAGCGCCTTGCTGAGGCTGAATTAATACACTCAACCCGGTTTTTAAATTTATTCTCGCTGCATTTCCACCCTGTGATTCGGCATAAACTGTATTCAGATCATTTAAATCGGGTTGCGTCCAAAATCCATCACCAAAAAATATATCACGCCAATCGCCATTGCTAACACCACCATATGATTGCGAAGGAGCAACCCATGACCCGTTATCCTGCAAACCACCATATACGTTATAGGGTGTTTTCAAATCGGTTTGTACATGATAAAACTGTCCAACCGGCAGGTTTTGAAAAAAAGTCCAGTTAACGCCTTTATTCATACTCATATATACACCACCGTCCGTACCCAGATACATCTGATCCGTATTATTGGGGTTAATCCATAGTGCATGATGATCGCTATGTACCCATCCTCCTTCACTACCTGCATCAGTAAACGAATACCCACCATCGGAAGAATACGAAAAATTTAACGCAGGCCGGTACACTCTTTTCGGATCCTTGGGATCAATCACCAATGTGCTGAAATAAAATGGTCGAGATACCACGTTCATCGAAGCACTTTGTTCTTTCCAATTCTCTCCACCATCGGCAGAAATATAAAGTCCTGTTTTGCTGGATTCCACAATGGCCAACATATTATCTGGTGATGAAGGTGCCAAAGTAAGAGCCACACGACCAAACGGCTTTGCAGGCAATCCTTTATTCAATTCTTTCCATGTTTTTCCTCCGTTGATAGATTTATAGATTCCACTGCCTGCACCACCCGAATTGAACGAATATGGCAAGCGGCGAAATTCCCATGTAGTTGTATACAATACTTGAGCATTTCTTGGGTCCATAGAAATGTCTGCGCATCCTGTATTCTCATTGATATAAAATATTTTTTCAAAAGTTTTACCTGCATCATTAGAACGATACAAACCTCTGTGTTTGCTACTATTCCATAATGGACCTGGAACAGATACATAAATAATATCCGGGTTTGTATGGTCGATGATGATCTTTGAAATATGTTCCGTACTATCCAATCCAATTTTATTCCAGTTATCACCGGCATCGGTCGATTTGTATATACCATCACCAATGGAAACAGAATTCCGCATATTACTTTCTCCGGTACCTACATATAATACTTTCGGATTTTTTTGGTCAATGGCAATTGCACCAATACTCTGAGTGTATTTATCAAAAATGGATTTAAATACTGAACCGGCATTTACAGTCTTCCAAACTCCTCCACCGGCAGTGCCTATATATAAAGTCTTCGGATCATTATTTACTCCTTCGATTGAGGTGATTCGTCCACTCATTGTGCCAGGACCTAAATGACGGGCTTCGAGCATACCAAAAGTATTGGAGTTGATCTGTGCCTGAACGCCTGTACTTAAACAAAAAATGATACCAACTAAAAAAGAAAACTTTTTCATTACAAATAATTATAAATAAAACCCCCGATAAAAACCGGGGGTTAGAAATGCGTTAATTTATTTTGATACTTTAAAGATTTTTTCATCAACCGGTACATTCAGATCAATTTTCGAGATCTTTAATTCGCCGGGGCCAACACCAGTCATAGCATATGGAAACACATAGCCAGATGGAAGTTTTACATAATTGCTGAAAGTCTGAGTCGCTTCCACTTCCTTTCCGGATGCTTTTGTTTTGGATATACTTTTTATGATATAATAAGTGTTTGGATCAATAAAAAATGTTATTTGGGCACCCGCTTTTGCAATCAACTTTAATTTGAAACATTTTACTCCTTCAAAATCTTCTTTACCCAACATCTCAACCTGATGACCTTTTTCTTTATAATTTAATAATGGACTTTGAAGGTCTAGAAGATCAGCAGTTTCTTTTACTACTTCAGGGGCTGTAGGTTCCGGACTGGCCTGTCCCTGAATTGGCATGAATGTCCATCCTTCGGTTGGTGTTTGAATGATGAAATTTTCCAAACCCATTGCACTAATATCTATTCGTTGACCCACATTATGAACCTGTGTCATTTTAACTGCAATGGCCATACCGTTGACATCTAAACTTGCTTCTGAAACAGATGTTTTTAAAGCCAGCAATCTTTCTACTCCGCCCATTGCATCAATATGTTTTGCTATTATTTCATCTGCTGTCTGAGCCTTTGCTACATTCAAAAATAAAATGGATGACAAGGCCAATAAAAGAAATTTAAATTTTTTCATGATGTTTTTTCAATTTAGTCAATATTACGTTTTTCTTTCCTTCCACAAAAACGATATATTTCGAATGGTTTGATTTTCGTTTTCTACCTTTAACGAACCCGCAAATTAATTTATAAACGATCTCAGATGAATAATTTCAGCATAAAAGGAAGGCTTGTAGATATATCCAATAAAATTATTTATCCGGCAGAAATCGAAGTGGTTTCCGGAAAAATTGTTTCCATAAAAAACTGTGATATGCCGGATGATGTTCAATCAGCTTTTATACTTCCCGGATTTATCGATAGCCATGTACATATTGAAAGTTCGATGCTGATTCCGTCTGAATTTGCCCGGCTTGCCGTAGTACATGGCACGGTGGCCACTGTTAGCGACCCGCATGAAATTGCCAATGTGTGCGGACTAGAAGGAGTTGAATACATGATAGAAAACGGAAAGACCGTTCCATTCAAATTTAATTTTGGTGCACCCAGTTGTGTACCTGCCACGGCATTTGAAACGGCGGGTGCTACTCTTGATGCTGCCGACGTGGAAAAACTTTTGCAAAAAGATGAAATAAAATACCTGAGTGAGATGATGAATTTCCCGGGAGTTTTATCTGGCGATGAAGAGGTGATTAAAAAAATTGCTGCAGCACATCGTTTGGGTAAACCGGTAGATGGACATGCACCCGGTTTGAGGGGAGAGGATGCGAGAAGATATATAACAGCAGCCCCTCTAAATCTCCCTAAAGAAGAAGCCCCCCTAAATCCCCGTCCGAACGATTCATCCGGGCTGGCCCCACAAGGAAAAGCCTCCCCAAACCCCTCCAAAGGAGGGGATTTAGACCCCGACAATTTGAATATTCATTACAATTATCAAACGGCCGAACCCCATGTTTATGGTTTGCTTAAAAAGTATGTAAAAGAACATAGAGAAAATCCTACACTTGCTGAAAATGTTTTGTGGCATCTATTACGAGATAGACAATTAGACGGTTATAAATTCAGAAGGCAGCATATAATTGGTTCTTACATTGCAGATTTTGTTTGTCTTTCAAAAAATATAATTATTGAAGTAGATGGATTAATACATCAAATACCAGAAAACAAAATCAATGACGCACAAAGAACGATAGAACTTAACCAATTAGGTTTTACGGTTATAAGGTTTACAAATGAAGAAATAACCGGAAATACTGATATTGTATTAAACACTATTGTTAATAAGCTAAATCAAACGACTTCTAAAGAATCATACTCTAATAACCCTCCTTTGGAGGGCAGGGAGGCTTTCCCTTCGGGGGGTGGGGGGGCCGTAATTTCCACCGACCATGAATGTTTTACTGCTGAAGAAGCACTGGACAAACTAAATAATGGAATGAAAATTTTGATACGGGAAGGAAGTGCCGCCAAAAATTTTGAAGCACTTGTTGATCTGTTGCATGACCACTCCGACATGATGATGTTTTGCAGTGATGATAAACATCCCGACAGCCTTGTAGAAGGTCATATTAATCAACTTTGTGCAAGAGCAGTGGCGAAAGGTATAAATGTATTTAAAGTATTAAAGGCTGCCTGTGTTAATCCTGTTTTGCATTATAAACTGGATGTGGGGTTATTGAAAGAAGGCGATGCGGCTGATTTTATTTTGGTAAAAGACTTGCAAAATTTTGAAACAGTACAAACCTATATTGATGGAGAACTGGTTGCCGAAAACGGTCAAACTTTAATTGCACGAAATGAATCTGTTTCTTTAAATACCATCAATAATTTTTCCTGCACAAAAAAAGAGCTGACTGAATTTGAAGTTCATTTTCATAAATCAATAAAAACCATTCCGGTTATTGAAGCTCTCGACGGACAGTTAATTACCAATAAACTTTTCGTTGAACCTAAAGTGGAAAATGAAAATATTGTAAGTGATATTGAAAGGGATATTCTAAAAATAGTGGTTGTAAACAGATACAAGGATACCGTTGTTGCCAAAGCCTTTATCAAAAACTTTGGTCTGAAATATGGTGCCATAGCCTCTTCTGTCGCACACGATAGTCATAATATTGTTGCCGTTGGTGTAGATGATGAAAGTATTTGCGAAGCAGTGAATATGATTATTGCCAACTCGGGTGGCATAAGTTGCGTAGGCAATATTCCGGATGAAGGCGAAATTGAAATGGTATTACCACTGCCTGTTGCAGGCCTTATGCATTACGATGATGGTTATAAAGTTGCAAAACTATATACCGAAATTGATAAAGCTGCCAAGGCATTGGGTTCAACACTTTCTGCACCATATATGAGTTTATCTTTTATGGCACTTTTAGTAATACCACACCTAAAACTCAGTGACCACGGTTTATTTGATGGAGATGATTTTAAATTGATTTAACCGGCAAGGTTTTTTACAGCCTTCACAAATTCCAAAACTTCTTTTTCTGTATTGTAAAAAGATGGTGTTACCCGTATGCATTTCTCATTTCCAATATCCCGTTGCACGGTAAATATTTTATACTGATTCATCAATGCATGAACAGTCTCCGATACTGCTTTATTTTTTATGCGGAAGGATGCAATGGCACAGGATAAAGTTTCATCACCTGGTACCAGCACGTCTATATTTGGATGATCTTTTAACGCATCCACCCAGATGCTTTTTAAATACTGAACTCTTTTTGAAATTCTTTCCACACCAATCAATTGATGGAATGCAATACTGTCCGGAATCGTCATCATTACGGCAAATTGTGTTGTGCCATAATGAGCCAGTTTCATAATATCGGTTTCATCTAATTTGGCATCGCCCCAAAATAATTGCATTTCTTTTATCCGTTCTTTTTTTATGTAAAGAATGCCGGCACCAATCGGGTTGCCAATCCATTTATGCAGATTCAATCCGACAAAGTCCGCATTCATTTCTTTTAAATTAAAAGGGATTTGGCCCAAGGCATGTGCACTGTCGCAGATAATATCAATCCCTTTTGATTTTAATTTATCAGCTATTTTTTTTACCGGAACAATCAAACCATTTACATTGGATACCTGTGTAAGAAGTATAACTTTTGTTTTTGGCGTAATAGCTTTCAAATAAAACTCCACCAGTTCATCTTCCGACTTTGGTAATAATGGAAGCTCTATGGTTTTGATTTTTACTGTACCTCTTTTCTCCAGCATCTGAAAGGTTTCAATCATACTTGGATAATCCAGTTGACTGAGAATTATCTCATCATCTTTTTTGAACGGATAACCCTGAATAGCAATATTCAATGCTTCTGTAGCATTGCGGGTCAGGATGATTTCATCATCCGATACATTCAGAAATTGAGCCACTTCTTTTTTTACAGAAGAAAATAATGGAGGATAATCTGTTCTTGCAAATTTTGATAGCTGTGAATTTACCAGGTCAATATTTTTATGAAATACTTTTAACACCGGCTTTGATTGTACGCCAAAGTACCCATTTTCGAGATTGATAAATTCATCCGAAATAGAAAAATATTTATTGCGTATCTGCTGCCAATATTTTTCATCGTTAGCATGTCCGCCTTCTGTAAAATCATTCAGGGTTATTTTTTCATTGATTGATGAATTGGCCATAGTAGTGAAAGGAGTTGTAGCCAACATCATACTCCCGGTAATATTTTTAATAAAGTATTTTCTGCTTTGAGACATGCGAATCAGTTTTCATTTATATTAATCAATCACTTCATAAATTTTCACCGGGTTAGATTTATTCTTCAAACTTACAACGCCTGCTTCTTTACAAGAAAAAGATTCTTTTACTTTTTCGTAGGCAGTTTCGCTAATAATTATTTGTCCCTGTTTAGCTGCCGATTGAAGTCGCTGAGCTGTGTTGACTGCATCGCCAATGACGGTATAATCAAGGCGTTTTAAATTGGCCGAACCGATGTTTCCCGAAATCATTTCACCACTGTTTATACCAATGGATATCATCGGTGAAAAAGAAATTTTATCGCCGTATACCGGCAGATTTTTTACCTGGTTTCTGGCTGCAAGACTTGCATCAATTGCCCTGTCTAAATGATACTCTCCACGAAAAACAGCCATGATGGCGTCTCCGATAAATTTATCAATATACCCCCCCTGATCGATCACCTCCTTTACTATTACATCAAAATAATTGTTCAGCAATGTTACCACTACATCTGCCGGTTCGTTTTCACTGATGCTGGTAAAACTGCAAATGTCAAAAAATGCCACCGTTGCATCAATAGTTTCATTTACCATCAGGGATGATTCAAATTCACGGCTACCCATAAAATTCAAGACCGTTTCATCCACATACATTTTAAGGATATTATTTTCTTTGATGGCTTTCATGGTCTCCCGCATTTGCTTCACATGACTGATGGTTTTTTCCATCGTTAATTCCAGATCTTCAAAATTGATGGGTTTGGTAATAAAGTCAAAAGCCCCCCTGTTCATAGCTGTACGAATATTATCCATATCGCCATAAGCAGAAACAATAACCGATTTCAGTAAAATATTTTTCTCATTCAATTTAGTAAGCAATGTCAATCCGTCCATCTCGGGCATATTGATATCGCAGAGCATAATATCCACATCGGTATTAAGTTCCAATTGCTCCAGTGCATGTTTCCCATTGACAGCGAACAAAAACTCGTATTGATGTTCTCTTATTTTTTGCCGGAATTTCTGTTTTATTAATACTTCCAGATCCGTTTCATCGTCCACCACTAAAATTTTAGGCATCAGCTTATTTTTTTTAATTTTTCTTTGAGTAAATCAAATTCAATCGGCTTGGTTAAAAAATCGTCAGCACCAAGATTCATCGCAATATCATAATTTTCCGTATCTCCATAAGCGGTGATCATCATCACTACCGGTGGTGGTTCATGATGTTCCTGTTTGATTTTTTTAAGCAGCTCCAAACCACTCATTCCAGGCATATTGATATCAGAAAGAATTAATACAGCTTCATGCTTATGCAGTTTGAGATAAGCCAGTGCTTCTTCGCCGGAAAAAGCAAAAACAAAATGCATGATTGCATCCCGGATTTCTTTCCGGAAACGTTGTTCAAAAAGTGTTTTAACATCCAGTTCGTCGTCTACAACTAAAATTTTCATGTGTTGATTTTAATGGTTATTCGTTCAATATAATAATAAATTCTGTTCCCTCATTTTCTTTTGTATTTACTTTTATTTCCCCGCCATGTGCTTTTACAATATCATAACTTAAAGATAATCCCAATCCTGTTCCCTGCCCGGTGGGTTTGGTGGTAAAGAATGGTTGAAATATTTTATCTAATATTTTTTGAGGAATGCCCGGCCCATTATCCCGAACAGAAATCAAAGCCCCCCCACCCCCCGCAGGGGGGATTTTGGAAGTTTTTATCCAGACTGTAGGTTCATGAACATATTGTGGGTCCTTATACCCTCCTCCGGCCGGCGGAGGCAGGGAGGCTGCATAAAACGCATTGGTAATTAAATTTAAAATAACTCTTCCAATATTCTGCGGAACAATATTAATCTTGCCAATCGTTTCATCAAAATCTGTTTTCATCGTTGCATTGAAGGATTTGTCTTTGGCTCTTAATCCATGATAAGCCAGCCTCAAATACTCATCTGCCAATGCATTAATATTAGTTGGTTCTTTTACACCTGTGCTGCTGCGGCTGTGTTGTAGCATTCCTTTTACAATAGCATCGGCTCTTTTACCATGATGTAATATTTTTTCTAAATTCTGTTGTACATCCTTTGCAATAATTTTTACTTCTTCTGTATTTCCCTTGTCAACTTCGTCAACCATTTCACTTATCAACTCGTTGCTCACTTCCGAAAAATTATTGACGAAGTTTAACGGGTTTTGAATTTCATGGGCAATGCCTGCAGTAAGCTCTCCGAGGGAGGCCATTTTTTCTGATTGGATAAGTTGCTTTTGTGTTGACCGTAAATCTTCAATGGATTGTCTTAATTCAACAGTGCGTTCCTGCACTGTTTTTTCCAGCTCAACCTTTTGTTGTTCTATGAGGGTGTTTCGTTCAATTTCTTTTTCTTTTTGTAAGCGCTCTGCATCTAAAGCATGTTGTATGATCTCTCTTTTTTGCCTGTCGTATTGTTTAAATAAAACCCAGGTGAAAAATAGCACCGGCCAACCAATAGATAAGTAAAATGCAATAAACGAAATGGATGATAAAATCTCAGGAATGGCCACTTTACGGCTTTCCAAAAATGCCATTGCAATGATGCCAATCATTACCACTCCAAATGGCAAGATCGCAATTGCAAAAGGTTTTATCGTTTTATGTTTTAAAACAGAGAAAATGATAAGCGACCCCAGGCAGCTAATAGCAATGCCGACAAACATGACAATATTTAAAGTGGTGAGGGGAGCGATATTAAACAGAATAAGTAAGGGTGTAGCTTGAATTAGAATAAGCCCAATCAATATTTTATCCCATTTTGGTGTATTTAAAAATGTTTGAAAATAATACCGGGTAAACTGAATAAAACATACAACAAAACCAGCGCCGGTAATTATAGAAACAGCAGGAGCAATAACAGGATAATATCTTAATACCACCACTGTCCATAACGGACTTAGAATGAATCCCACGTTTAAAATGAACAATGAAAAGTATAAGTGTATTTTTTGCCTGTCTATTATAAAAAGAAAGGAATTAAAAAGTCCGCCTAATAAGCAGAAGCCGGCAAACATGGCGAATAGTATCGCCTGTGTATCAGAATTACCCTGCGTTTCTGTTAACCGTTTAAAAGCATATTTGTTTGTATTGACCAATTTTACCTGGAACGAGTATTGATTGCCTGGCCGAAGGTTTTTTACCCTGTTATAAATAACTACTTGTTCGCCTGCTGCTAACGTCAAAGGAATAACATTATCATCTGGCAAACCATCTTTCTCCTTCCACGGTACTTTCCAACCATTCTTGTATTGAATTTGCTTTTGGCCGTTGCGAAACAAATAAAAGTCAGAGTTTTCTGAACTTGTATAAAGTGAAACAGCGATTTCTTTCTCCAGACTATTTTTTACAGTGTACCGATACCAGTTCGTATTTACATTGGTGTCTATACCAGCTGGGATTTTATCCTTAGTGTAAAACTGTTTGGAGTGTACTCCATTTTTTACATCCTCAATAGTGAGCTTACCAGCTTTATCTGGAAGTATTTGATATTGCGTGGCAGTGAATTTGTATTCGAGTGCCGTGTCGGAATTTATTAAATAGGGTGGAAGGGTATCCTGCCCAAATGTAACGGCATACAGACTAATTAATAGTACGGTAAAGACAAATCGCATTATTAGATAATATTTCATATTTCGGTTTTGTGTAATTCAATAATAAAATCAGATCCTTCACCTTCTCTTGTTTCCACCTTCAACTCTCCGCCATGTGCTTTTACAATATCAGACAATAGGTAATTGAATAATAAACTCACTTCCTTCCCCTTCCTTCGTCTCCACCTTCAATTCTCCTCCATGTGCTTTTACAATATCATAACTCAGGCTCAAACCCAAGCCCGTTCCCTGTCCTGTAGGTTTGGTAGTAAAGAAGGGTTGAAAGATTTTATCGAGGATTTTTTGAGGGATGCCCGGACCATTATCACGAACAGAAATCAAAGCCCCCCCACCCCCC
>JAYWCV010000006.1:0-4340 GCA_043780275.1 Chitinophagaceae bacterium | reverse complement strand
TTTATAATATTGCCTGCGGAGATCAAACTACTTTATTACAATTATTTGAAAGTTTAAGGAAGGAAGCCGGTACTGATTTGCAACCAAACCTTGGTCCGGAAAGAATCGGCGATGTAAAACATAGCCTGGCCGATATTTCAAAAGCAAAGGAATTGTTGGGTTATAGTCCGGAAGTGTCGATAGAAGATGGGCTTCGGAAAACATTTGAATGGTACAAGGGGGAATTGTTGAGAGGTTGAGGGTTTAGAGTTTAGAATCTTTAAATTTATGAGCCATATTTATTCTTTTGAACGACTTGATGTCTGGAAGGAATCTAGAAAGCTGGTTGTTTGGATTTATTCCATAACAAAAGCGTTTCCTCAGGATGAAAAATTTGGCTTGACTAATCAAATTAAAAGAGCAAGTGTTTCTGTTGTTTCAAATCTGGCAGAAGGAAGTGCCAGAACTGGTTTTAAAGATCAGGCTCATTTTACACAAATTGCTTACAGTAGTTTGATTGAAGTTTTAAATCATTTAATAATAGCAAAAGATCTTGAATTTATCAGTGATAATATATTGGCAACTGGTCGGATAGAAATTGAAAATCTAACTTCAAAAATAGCTGCATTAAGAAATGCCCAAATGAAGAATGGGATAAAAAAATAAATTTAATTCTTTCCTAAACCACTCAACCCTCAACCCTAAACTCCTCAACTCCTAAACTCTCAACTCTAAACATTCAACAACTAGAAATGAGTAACGACATTCAAAACATCTCAACATCTCAACAACAAACAATTCTCATCACCGGCGGTGCCGGATTTATCGGATCGCATGTTGTACGATTATTTGTAAATAAATATCCCGGATACCGTATTATAAATCTGGATGCATTGACCTATGCCGGAAATCTCGAAAATTTAAAAGATATTGAAGGGGCTTCAAATTATTTTTTTGAAAAAATAAATATTCTTGACACCAGTGAGTTGGAAAGAGTTTTTGATCAATATAAACCAAAAGCCGTTATTCATTTGGCGGCAGAATCGCATGTTGATCGTTCCATTGTATCGCCATTAGATTTTGTTTATACAAATGTAATTGGTACCGTTAATTTATTGATGGCGGCAAAGAAAAGTTGGGCCTCAACCTCTCAACCTCTCAGCCCCTCAACATTAAACTCTAAACTCTCAACCCTCAACCGCTTTTACCATGTATCTACCGATGAAGTGTACGGGGCTTTAGGCGAAACCGGATTGTTTACTGAAGAAACGCCGTATGATCCACATTCGCCATATAGTGCATCCAAAGCATCTTCCGATCATTTTGTAAGAGCTTATCACGACACATACGGGTTGCCGGTTGTTATCAGTAATTGTTCAAATAATTATGGCCCCAATCATTTCCCCGAAAAATTGATCCCGCTTTTTATCAATAATATTTTACAGAAAAAACCATTGCCGGTTTATGGCGATGGAAATTATACAAGAGATTGGCTTTATGTAAAAGATCATGCTATTGCCATTGATAACGTTTTTCACAATGGTAAAAATGGAGAAACATATAATATCGGCGGCTTTAACGAGTGGAAAAATATTGACCTTGTGAAATTGCTTTGCAAACAAATGGACGAAAAACTAGGCAATCCTTCAGGAACAAGCGACCAATTGATAAGTTTTGTAAAAGACCGTCCCGGACACGATCTTCGATACGCCATTGATGCATCAAAAATCAATAAAGAATTGGGGTGGAAACCGAGTGTGACATTTGAGGAAGGACTTTCATTAACCATCGATTGGTATTTCGAAAATACTGAATGGCTGACACATGTCACCTCTGGTGCTTACCAACATTATTACGAAAACATGTACAACGGCAGATGATTCATTATCACTAAACATCTCAACTCTCAACCTCTCTCAATAGGCAATTAGCAATTTGCAATTAAGGCTGGGATGACCGTGTCGGCGGGCCCGCCCGGATGAACTCCGTTCGGACGGGCATAATTTATAATTCATAATTTATAATTCATAATTCTTAATTCATAATTCTCAACCCTCCATGTCTTTCATTCATCCAACAGCAATCATCGACCCGGGTTGTGAAATTGCTGAAGGCGTAAAAATCTGGCATTTCTGTCATTTGATGACGGGATGTAAAATTGGTGAAGGTTCTAGCTTGGGGCAAAATATTTTTGTGGGCTCTGGAGTTATTTTAGGTAAAAATGTAAAAGTGCAGAATAACGTTTCTATTTACGAAGGAGTTGTTTGTGAAGACGATGTTTTTATAGGGCCATCCGTTGTTTTTACCAATGTTATAAATCCAAGGGCTGCGATTGATCGTAAATCTGAATTTAAAAAAACGCTGATTAGAAAAGGAGCAACCATTGGTGCAAATGCAACCATTATTTGCGGAAATGAAATTGGTGAATATGCTTTTATTGGTGCCGGTTCGGTAATTACAAAATCTGTTCTTGCTTATGCACTGATGATGGGTAACCCGGCCGTACAAACGGGTTGGATGAGTGAGCATGGCAGCAAACTTATTTTTGATGAATGGGGCAAAGCGGTTTGTAAGGAAACTGGGCAAAAATATAAATTGGATAATAAGATGCTGAGTCGGTTGTGTTGAAAATTTTTAGAATAAACCACTGAGAACATAGAGAAGCACAGTTAAGTACAACAATCGGTGTGTATCGCTGTGCCCGCCGTGGTTAACTCACTTAAAATAAAAATGAAAAACTTTGCAATCATAGGCGCCGCCGGTTATATAGCACCAAGGCATATGCAGGCTATCAAGGAAACCGGTAATGTTTTGCTGGCAGCCATGGATCCGCATGATTCTGTTGGAGTGCTGGATCATTATTTTCCCCAAACAGATTTTTTTACCGAATTTGAACGTTTCGACAGGCACCTGGAAAAATTGAAAAGGACAGGTACACCCATTCATTACCTGTCTGTTTGCACACCCAATCATATGCATGATGCGCATATCCGTTTTGGGCTTAGGTCAGGTGCAGATGTAATCTGTGAAAAACCCGTAGTGCTGAATCCTTGGAATGTGGAAGGCCTTTTGAAAATGGAAGAAGAAACCGGTAAAAAAATATTTAGTATACAGCAACTGCGCTTGCATCCGGCTATAATTTCACTAAAAGAAAAGGTTTCAAAAAATCCGGCTAAAAAATATACGGTTGATCTTAATAATATAACTGCCCGTGGAAACTGGTATCAGTACAGCTGGAAAGGAAACAATGAAAAAAGCGGCGGTATCGTCAGTAATATCGGTATACATTTTTTCGATATGCTTCTCTGGGTTTTTGGAAAAACAAAAAATATCGAAGTGTTTAATCATACAGATAAAACGGCTTCCGGAAAAATAGAATTGGAAAATGCTGAAGTAAACTGGATGATCAGTATTGATGGAAATAATTTACCCGAAGAAATCAAAAACTCAGCAAGAAGAACTCACCGGAGTTTGAAAATTGATGAAGAAGAAATAGATTTCAGTAATGGATTTGAAGATCTTCATACAGCCAGCTATCAGGAAATTCTTGAAGGACGTGGATGTACACTGGCTGAATCGGTTGAAGTGATTGAATTGATACATAGAATACGAAACAGTTATCAACACGGTTAAATATTTATATATTAAATTAAAAATTTGATGAAAGGAATCATACTGGCCGGCGGATCCGGCACAAGACTTTACCCCATAACAAAAGCCATCAGCAAGCAATTGATGCCCATTTATGATAAGCCGATGGTTTACTATCCGCTGTCTATTTTAATGATGGCTGGCATCAAGGACATTTTAATTATCACTACACCGGAGGATAATCCATCTTTCAAAAGATTGTTGGGTGATGGCAGCCAGATAGGCTGTAATTTTTTCTATGCTATTCAGGAAGTTCCTAATGGACTGGCGCAGGCATTTGTGATCGGTGCAGAATTTATCGGAAATGATAAAGTGGCCCTGGTATTGGGTGATAATATTTTTTATGGTTCCGGTTTGGGACGCCAACTGCAAACACTGACAAATGTTGATGGTTCCTGCGTTTTTGCTTACCAGGTAAGTGATCCGGAAAGATATGGAGTAGTAGAGTTTGATGCAGAAAATAAAGTCATCAGTATTGAAGAAAAACCAGAAAAGCCAAAGTCGAATTTTGCCGTTCCCGGTTTATATTTTTACGATAATGAAGTGGTACAAATAGCCAGGGATCTTGCTCCATCTGCCCGTGGCGAATATGAAATCACCGATGTGAACAGGGAGTATTTAAACAGGGGTAAATTAAAAGTATCTGTCTTGGATCGGGGAACTGCCTGGCTCGATACGGGAACTTTTGAATCTCTGAGTGATGCCAGTGA
>JAYWCV010000005.1:0-2869 GCA_043780275.1 Chitinophagaceae bacterium | reverse complement strand
TTGTTTTTATTTGTATTGGAAATGTAACTGCTGCACTGTCTTTTTCATGATATGAAAAATGCAAGGTATGATACGTTGGATTGTCAACCCGGTCGTTTAACAAACTGCGTAGATTGCCCGAAATTTTTATATTCAAAATATCCTCCCCATCAAACAAGGTCTTTTTTTGAGTTGGATTTTGTATAAAATAAAATGCAGGATTATTTTGAAGCGAACCTAATAAAAAAAATAAGGCCAGGCAAATTGTATTTAAATAAATCTGACGTTTCATTTTACAATATTTAAAAATTAAAAATATTGTCTTCAAAGAGATTCGGATTTAAGAAAAATTAATCAATCACTTGCTCGAAACGAGTTAGCTGCCCATCGCTTGAAACTCCTTCAATTATTATCCGGAATGATTTTGTAATATCTGTATTAAAAAAAGCGATGATTTTTTTAGATTTCCCAGGTTTGGTTAAAATCATTGGCTCCCATAACAACGTGGTACGGTAGTCTGCTTGTTCATTTTTTTGATCAAAAACCTGGTAGTTTGGCGAATAGAAATCTCTGATAATACTGTATCCCATTATTGTATTTCTGTCAAGGCCTTTTCCGGGAGCTGCTTTAAAATCGTCGCCTCTACGTGTATAAATGGCTATTGCACCACCATCCCCTCCCATTGATCCACCCATAAATGGTGGACGAAACACTTTTATAAATGCCACATCATTGACAGGTATAGTAGCAATCATGTCGACATTCGTTAGCATTTCATCCAAATAAACCTGTGGTGTGCCCCCACGCCATTGCAGTTCCGTTAATCCACCGCTTTGGTTTATCTGCAATCCGGCTACTCTTCCTTGTAAGTAAGTAAATATATTTTGATATGCGCCGGATAAGGGATCATTCACCATATCAAATTTATATGCATCACTGCCCCCAAATAATCCAGAGCTATATTTTTCATCCATCACTTCAATTGCTGGTTTTATCTTCGATTTTATCACTACATTTTCCAATACTTTTCCTTTATAAAAATCCAATAATGCGAACCTGTCCATAGCTAATTTAAAATTATAGCCACTACCCGATGTGTCAGTAGAATTGGAATAATACCGGCTAGCATTGCTTTTGCTATTATTGAATATGGCCGGCAACCGATCGGGCATATATTTAATAGATGCATTTTTATACAAACTTGTTTTGGGAAACTGATGATACACAATAATGGTATCATAAAACACATAAGCCGATTCTCTAAAACGTCCTTGCGCATCAATAGACGAAAAAATCATCTGCGTTTTTGAATCTTTTTGTTTGGCCATAATTATGAGGCTTTCCATGTTGGTTGTTCCCGGAATCACCCCATTCACAGTGCCCGACAAGGCAAGGTATAAACTGTCTTTTGGATAATTTATATTTGGATATCGATTTTTTGCCAACTCGTTCCAGTTAAATCGTCGCCATCCATTGGTTTGCATAACCAAGTCTAGATGCGATTTTACGAGCTCCGTATTGGCTGTAAAATAATAAGCCGGATTATGAATTTTCCCCCTCAAGTCGGAGGTTAATAAAATAGTTGAAAAAATATTTTCACTGCTATCCGATCCAATCGCTTCATCGGTTACTGATACAGAAATATTAGCAACTAAATTATCCGGCACTTCAATTTTAATTTCATTCTTTGCTCTTTTATTCAAACCCCAATGTTGTACTTCTATATCTGTTTTAAAAAAATAATCTTCATTATTAATGAACAAAATACGTTCGGCAACCGGCATCGAATTTTTATCAAATACCGTAATGGTTAAAATGCCAGAAGGTAATTGTGTTATCGGAATGCTTTTCCGTACACTATTTGATTCAATTAAGCTATATGAAGTTTTAAAAACCATCCGCTCCTTCATAGTTGCCAAAACAAAACCTTCTTTTAATCGATCCTCCATATTTTCACTTCCTGTTAAAGAGAAGTAAGGACGACTAGCATTGATATCCGCATGCAGGCTTATGCCAGATGATTTTATCAATGGCAATAACGTAATATGTTGCTCTGCTTTCTCATCCTTCCATTTTGCAGAATATTTTATACCGGGCTTTGGTATGAAAGAGACAAGTCCCATACCATCATGTAGTGTTATTAACGAATCGACAACTTTACCTTCAGTACTTTCTATAATGCCTTTAATTTTTACTGGCCGTCCCCATTGATCAGTTGCTTTAAAAGCAATCTGATTCACAATACCTTCAATGGCATCACCCCCTTCGGGGAAAAACTGAAGACTGGCAATTGGTTTTATTACTGTACCGGTTGGAGATTTTGCAGATAGTATCCGAATATCTTTTTTGTACAAAAATGCGGTATCAAAATTTAACATCCACCGGGTATAACCTCTAACATGAATTGTTTGCCCTTTATAATCTTCCGGAATGTCATACTGCCCAACTGCCGATGATTCATACATGGGACTAACGCTGTGAAAAAGCACATTCCCTTTATCATCCAACCAATCGAGGTAGAAAGTCTTTGTGGTCTCAGCCGGAAAAATACCCTGTATTAAATAGGCTTTAAACCAGATGGTTTCGCCGGCAGTATAAGCCGATTTATCATAATGGAGATGCGCCTTTTCAGCTTCGTACTTATTAGCATATTCGTTTAATGCAGATTCAATAGTTTGTGCATTTAAATAATTAAACCCAAAGAATAAAAAATATATATTAAAAAATAAAAACCTCATTAAAAACAAATATTAAAAAGTTGTAAATCCATTTGAATATACTGCAAGTTATATTATACCGCTTATAAACAGTAAATAGTCCAATGCGCTTTTCTGCGGTATAATACCATCTAAGATTTACACATAGTCCGTTGGACTATTTAGTAAATCAA
>JAYWCV010000004.1:0-5773 GCA_043780275.1 Chitinophagaceae bacterium | reverse complement strand
CTGATGAAATTCCTTTTACCAGTGCGGCAAATGCCAATGTGGAGGATATTCTTTTAGTAGATACACTAGGGTTCTTAAAAAAGCATTATTCGCATAGCTATCATGGTGCTGAAAACAATATTGCGTATAATAAATTTTATACACAGGCAACAGATTCTTTATTAAAAATAATGATGCACCGCAGTGATAATTTTTTTGCGGAGCAAACCTTATTAATGGTAAGTACGGAGGTATTGGGTTATTTAAGCGATGCCAAAATTATTGATACATTATTGAAAACAGATTTTAAAGACCTGCCTCAAAAACCACGATGGGCGGATGGTTCGGGGCTAAGCCGGTATAATTTATTTACCCCGCAGGATTTTGTATTCATACTGAATAAAATGAAAAATGAGTTTGGTATGGAACGGGTAAAAACTATTTTTCCTACAGGCGGCACGGGAACATTAAGCAGTTTTTACAAAGCGGATAATGGATTTATTTTTGCCAAAACCGGAACACTTTCCAACCATGTGGCACTCAGCGGATTTCTTTATACAAAGCACAATAAACTGTTGATTTTTTCTGTGCAGGTAAATAATCATATGACTTCAGCAACGGAAGTAAGAAAAGCAGTGGAGAAATTTTTGCAGGGAATAAGAAGTACGTATTAATTTGAACCCCGGAACATTTTTTCTAATTGATCCTGCTTAAATTCCAGGTATGTGGGTTTGCCATCTGGCGTACTGTTGAATTGCTTACAATGAAAAAGATCATTTACCAGCTTTTTCATTTCTCTATCGGTCAAACGGGTACCAGCTTTTACCGCTTGCTGCCATGCAAGGGAACGGATCAACATTTCCCTTTTAGAAAATTTCAGGTCGCTGCTGTAATGTTTGTATTGTTCCAATAATTTTTCAATCACTTGTTTTTCATTGCCCATTTCAATATCGGCTGGTGTTCCCTGTATTACGAAACTGTTGTTGCCAAAGGGTTCTATCATATAGCCCAATAAATGAAGATCGTCCATTTGTTCCTGCAGTATCACGGCATCAACAGGCGAAAGTTCAAAAGTTACCGGGAACAGGCTGCGTTGTGTAGCAATGGGTTTGCCATTCAGGGCTTCCGTTAAGCGGTCGAAAATAATTCTTTCATGTGCAGCCTGTTGATGCACTAACAGAAATCCATTATTGGAATTTGTAAGTATGTAGGTGTTCAGCAGTTGTGTTACTTCTGGTTCATCCGTAACCGTTAATGCTGCTGCAAGAGAAGTGAATCCCGGATCGGGACTTGCTTCCTTTTCAACAGATGGATTATCTGCTTCGAAAAAATTCTTCCAGTTTTTCAATTCACTTTTCTTTGCGCCATCAATGGCATGAGCCTGGTGTTGCTGTGTGAAAGTTTTAAATATGGATGAAGATGCCGCGGCAGATTTTTTTTCATCTGTAAACGGATGTTGAACGGATGATAAATTTTGAATGGATGCATCCAGGTTAAAATCAAGTGTGGGTGTAACACTGAATTGTGCCAGTGCATGTTTGATGGCAGCCTGTACAAATGCATACACAATCTTTTCATCCTCAAATTTTATTTCCTGTTTGGTTGGATGCACATTCACATCTATCTGTGTTGGATCCAAATCAATGAACAGTACATACATCGGGAAACTGTCAGCCGGAATCATTGATTGATAGGCACTCATCACCGCATGATTGAGATAAGCACTTTTAATGAAACGGTTGTTTACAAAAAGGTATTGATCACCTCTTGTTTTTTTGGCCGTTTCCGGTTTGCCCACAAAACCATAAATATTCAGGTAGTCAGTTTCCTCATTAACGGTTACCAAACGGGTATTATAATTATTTCCGAGCAACTGAATAATGCGTTGCTTTAAACTGCCGGCTTCCAGGTGAAATACCTGCTGTCCGTTCGAGTTCAGCGAAAAGAAAATATGCGGGAAAGCCAGTGCCACCCTGGTAAATTCATCAATGATATGCCGGGTTTCAACCGTATTACTTTTTAGAAAATTGCGGCGTGCAGGCACATTGAAAAATAAATTTTTCATAGCGATGCTGGTACCATCCGGTACAGCAACCGGCTCCTGTTTTTTTACAGTACTGTTTTCAATTTCGATGGAACTGCCCATCTCTTCATTGGGTTTTTTGGTCTTCAACTCTACCTGAGCCACGGCCGCTATGGAAGCCAGTGCCTCACCACGGAACCCCATGGTTTTGATATGAAAAAGGTCGTCGATGTTTTTGATCTTCGATGTAGCATGTCGTTCAAAACACATGCGGGCATCGGTTTCGCTCATGCCGTCACCATTGTCAATGACCTGAACCAGGGCCTTTCCGGCATCCTGGATGATGAGTTTAATTTTTGTAGCCCCGGAGTCAATGGCATTTTCCATTAATTCTTTCACCGCACTGGCTGGCCGTTGAATCACTTCTCCTGCTGCAATCTGGTTGGCAATATTATCGGGTAATAATAAAATCTTGTCTGACAATTTCCTTTGCTTTGCGCCAAAAATACATCATTTGCTTCTTTGCTTTTCTATTTCAATCTCCCTTCCATCAATTTATCGAAGCGGTATTCAAACAGAATGATTTATTTTTATGACCACTATATTCACCTGAAATCTATTTTGATGAAATTATTTTTAAGAATTCTGTTATTGATTTTTATACTCTCTCCATTTTTAGGTTCTGCACAGATTAAAACAAATTTACATGCAAAAAAATGGGTGGACAGTGTTTTCAATTCGTTGAGTAAGGAAGAAAAAGTGGCTCAACTGATGGTGATCAGGGCTCACAGCAATCTTGGTCCGGACCATGTTGCACAGGTTACAGAACTTATTCAAAAATATAATGTAGGTGCTTTATGTTATTTCCAGGGCGGGCCTGTACGACAGGCTAACCTGACCAATTACTACCAGAGTATTGCCAAAACTCCTTTATTGGTAACCATTGATGCCGAATGGGGATTGGGTATGCGGCTGGACAGTGTTATCAAATTCCCTTATCAATTAAGCCTGGGTGCCATCCAGGATCCTTTGGTAGTTTACCAGATGGGAATTGCTGTAGGCGAACAGTGTAAACGCATAGGAGTACATGTAAATTATGCACCCGTTATTGATGTAAATAATAATCCCAATAATCCGGTGATTGGTTTTCGTTCATTTGGAGAAGATAAATACAAAGTGACGTCATTGGGTACTGCGTATATGCAAGGAATGCAGGATGCCGGTATCATGGCTTGTGCTAAACATTTTCCCGGCCATGGTGATACAGAAACCGATTCGCATTTAGACCTTCCAATTATTAACAAGTCTATGGCTCAACTTGATTCGCTGGAGCTGATGCCTTTCCGTGAATTATTTAAAAAAGGAATCGGGAGTGTGATGATTGCTCATTTGTATATTCCATCCATCGACAGTACAACAAACCGGGCAACTTCCCTGTCGAAAAATAATGTAACCGATCTGTTGCAAAACAAACTGGGTTATAAAGGGTTGATATTTACCGATGCATTGGAAATGAAAGGTGTGGCTAAATTTTTTCCCGATGGAGCTGCCGTGGTAGAGGCTTTGAAAGCAGGAAACGACCTGTTGTGTTTACCGTCAAATATTCCCAACGCCATAGCCGCAACATTGAATGCAGTTGACAATAATGAGTTGAACTGGGAAAGTATTGAGGAAAGAGTAAAAAAAGTATTATTGGCCAAATACGAGTTAGGCTTAAACAAACCACAACATATTGTTATCGAAAATTTGCTGAATGATTTAAATGCAAAAACGGAAAAGATAAATGCAGAAGCGGCTAAAAATGCATTGACATTATTAAAATATAACGGCTCTTCAATTGTTTTAAATAAAAATAGAAAAACAGTTTATGTTGGCATTGGTACAAGCACTTCGAATGTATTTGGCAAAAAATTAAATGCTGACTGGAATGTGGATACTTTATTTTTTTCCTATAAGGATTCTGTTACAAAAGCAACGGACATCGTTAACCAGGTTGCAAATGGTAATTACGAAACCGTCATCATTGGAATACATGATTTCAGCAATCGGCCGGCCAATAATTATAACATCAGTGAAGCAGCCATTTCATTATGGAATCAATTACAGGCATTCAACTGCACAACCCTTTTATTTGGTAATGTATTAGCTGTAAAAAACTTTTGTACTGCAGGTAATTTAATTGCCTGCTACCAGGATGATGCCATTACACAGGCTGTGGCAGCCGATTTACTTTCAGGAAAAATGAAAGCCATTGGAAGAATCCCTGTTTCGGTTTGTGATTTTAAATTTGGCGATGGTATTGTATCGGCCGATTTGAATGGTACTAAAGCATCGGCCCGTCAAACCAAAATGAAAGCCATTGATTTCATTGCAAATAATGCCATTGCAAAAGCGGTGACGCCGGGTTGTGTGGTATTAGCCATCAAAGACGGAGAGATTATTTATGATAAAGCTTTTGGAAACTATCAGTACGAAACATCATCTGCTGTTTCGGTTGAAAGCATTTTTGACCTGGCATCCATTACAAAAATTGCCGCTACTACTATTTCTGTCATGAAGCTTTATGAGCAGGGCAAACTGGACCTGTATAAAAAGCTGGGTGATTATCTGCCATGGGTTAGAGGGTCTGACAAAGAAAATATTGTAATTAAAGATCTGCTGCTGCACCAGGCAGGGCTGGTATCTTTTATTCCTTTTTATAAAGAAACCATTGATACGGCAACCGGGAAATTATTACCCGGATTTTATGCCAATGAATCAAAACCGGGATTCACTGTTCGTGTTGCAAATAATCTTTTTTTGCGCAACGACTGGAACGATACCATGTACAGCAGGATATTAAAAAGTCCCCTTTCTCATTCTGGTAAATATGTGTACAGCGATAATGATTTTATTTTCCTTGGAAAGATTGTTGAAGCAATCAGCGGCATGTCATTGGATGAATTTGCAGAAAAGACTTTTTATAAAAAAATGGGTTTGTTCACAACCGGATTTTCTCCCGGAAAAAAATTCGAAACAGACCGTATCATACCAACAGAAAGGGAAGCACATTTCAGAAACCAATTAATCCGTGGTTATGTGCATGATGAGGGTGCTGCCATGTTCGGACAGGTATCGGGGCATGCCGGATTATTTTCTTCGGCTACCGATTTGGCTATAATTTTTCAGATGCTGCTGAATGGCGGTGTATTAAATGCTGAACGCTACCTGAAAGAAGAAACCATCCATTATTTTACTTCTTACCAGGGTAATAACAGCCGTCGTGGACTTGGTTTTGACAAACCCGAAAAAGATAATTTAACCCGCAAAGATCCTTATCCATCCATAAGCACTTCGCCTGAAACATATGGCCATACCGGTTTTACCGGCACTTGCGTATGGGTGGATCCAAAAGATAAACTGGTTTATATTTTTCTTTCAAACCGGGTTTATCCAACAAGGGATAATCCAAAACTTTCGCAAATGAATGTACGGGCAAATATTCAGGAAGCTATTTATAAAGCCATCCGATAGATAGTGGAAATGAAAAATAGTCAACTAAAATATTTTTTTTTACTTTCATTAATTTTGCTGAATAATCTGCTTTATTCTCAGGATGATTTAAAACCATTTTCGAAAGAATTGATCATTATTTCTGAAAACGATAATTATAATTTCTTTATTAAAGACCGGTATTATACCAACGGATTTTTTTTACGGTATAATTGGGTTGATAAAAAACAAACGGGGAATAAATTACTTAAAACAATTCATCGGGTAGAGTTGGGCCAA
>JAYWCV010000003.1:0-5725 GCA_043780275.1 Chitinophagaceae bacterium | reverse complement strand
ATTTAAGCTTCTGCTACTTCAGCATCCTCTTCACTAAAAATCTTTGCTACACTTTCAGTAAAAACCAACACTTTCGCATTAACGATATCATAAGTATTTAAATCGCTTAACAAACTCCCCTGAACACCAGGTATGTTCCTTAAACTTAAATAAACGTTGTCATTATATTCAGGAATAACAAATAATGTTTTTTTATCGCTAACCTGTAGAGCTTTAAGTATTCCTACAAATTGCTTAGACTTTGGAATTTCCATTGTAACATCTTCTACAATTACAATAGCATTTTCTTTAGCTTTTGCGCTAAGAGCAGATATCTTAGCAAGATCTTTAACCTTACGATTCAATTTGAAATCATATAGGTGAGGTTTTGGACCAAATATGGTACCACCACCTTTATATATCGGACTACGTAAGTTACCTTTACGAGCACCACCGGTTCCTTTCTGCTTGTGTAATTTCTTAGATGAACCGTTTGCTTCAGCCCTAGTTTTAACCTTGTGCGTACCTTGACGCTGAGCAGCCAAATATTGTTTTACAGCTAAGTAAACAACATGAGTATTTGGTTCTACACCAAATATTTCTTCCGGTAATTCTATTGATCTTCCGGTTTTAGCGCCTTCTATATTTAAAATATCTACTTGCATGATTATTCAGATTAATTTTTGTGTTCAGGAACACAAATGATGTGTTACTTACTTTTGTATCAAAACGATTGAACCATTGTGGCCTGGTACAGAACCACTAACCAGTATATAATTTTTTTCAGCGAATATCTTGATTACTTTCAAACCTTTCATTTTCACTCTGTCCTGCCCCATACGGCCACCCATTCTCATACCTTTAAAAACCCTTGAAGCATCAGATGAGTTACCAATAGAACCCGGAGCTCTCGAACGATCATGCTGACCGTGAGATTGTCCGCCAACACCATGAAAGCCATGACGCTTAACAACACCCTGAAATCCTTTTCCTTTAGATGTACCAACAACTTCTACTTTGTCACCTTCAGAAAAGATGTCAACAGTTACTGTTTCTCCAATATTTTTTTCAAGGGAGCTATCGCGAAATTCTTTCACGAAACGTTTAGGCGTAGTGCCTGCTTTTGCGAAGTGGTTGATTTCTGACTTATTAGAGTTTTTTTCTTTTTTCTCGCCAAAAGAAAGTTGCAGGGCATTGTAGCCGTCAGACTCTTTGGTTCTAACCTGGGTAACCAAACATGGTCCCGCCTCGATGATGGTACAAGCTGTCTGCTTTCCATCTGCGTCGAAGATACTGGTCATCCCAACCTTTTTACCAATTATTCCTTTCATTATTTACAATTTTTTCCCGAAAGGTTGTTCAAGACATACCAGTGTTTAAATGCTGATCTTCAATCTTGGTTCATCACTGACCTTTTCCGTTGTTTCTGCCTGTGGCGGAGGGGAAGTACCAGTGATAAACAAACCTCGAGGGGCTTGTTTATATTTTAGTTTTTATACAGAGCTCTTTTCTTTCGCCAGAAGCGAGATTGAGAGATGTCAATTATTTTGATTTATAAGAACTAATATTCTATAATCGAAGCTTACGCTTTGATTTCAACTTCAACACCACTTGGCAGATCCAGCTTGCTTAACGCATCAACTGTTCTGGAAGAAGAGGTGTAGATATCCAATAAACGCTTATGCGTTGATAACTGGAACTGCTCACGACTCTTCTTGTTAACGTGTGGTGAACGTAATACAGTAAAAATCTTTTTGCGTGTTGGCAAAGGAATTGGTCCAGTTACTACTGCGCCTGTACTACGTACGGTTTTTACAATTTTCTCAGCTGATTTATCAACTAAGTTATGATCGTAAGACTGTAATTTTATTCTGATTCTTTGTGACATAAGCCAAATCCCATTTTTTTAACGGGAGTGCAAAGGTAAGGGGTGAGATTTACCTGAACAAAGATTTTAGAAATATTTTTTTAATAAATCCCAATTATCTCTTTCATTTTGGAGCATTAAAGACCCTATTACTCTTAATAGCCTTATTCATGGCTGATTTAAAGGATCGGGATTAGTTCTGCTATCTTCTAAAAATTTTCAAATAAATATCCTCAAAATGGTTTTATATACTTGATTTTCAAGCTTAAGTATGCGATCATGCTGAGATTATCAGAAAGGAAATGAAGAAGTTGATACTTTTTGTGAAGAAATAAGCATTAAAAAAGCCCATCTTAAGAATGAGCTTTTTATATTTATTTTAAAAACAAATTATCGCAATCTCAAGGTATCAACAAGGGTTACTTTGTTATTTATTACGGTGATACCATTTACTACTGAATCGCGGTAATTGATATTGGCTGGTTTGAAATGCAGCGAATAAGAACCTGCCGCCAATCCTTTTACAATATATCCTCCGTTAGAACTGCTTGAGTAAGTACTGGCTACTGTATCATTAGGTCCCCGAAACACTAATATGGCAGTTTGAAAATCGAATGGTTTAACAAAACCTTTGATACTTCCACCTATTGATTCGAAAACGGTTCTGATAACAGGCTTTAGCATGTATTTACCATTCCCGGTTTTTACAATGGATTTAGCCACATCAAAATCAAGTATGATTTTATATAATACGCCATTATTTATAGTCTGTTGTACATTTAATTTCAATCCGGACTGCTGGGCACTTGGTGTCTCCAGTTTTATCAACTGATTATTGATTTTGACAAAATTCTCCGTTCCCAAAACCAATCTTAACTGATGAATTTTACCCGATGGGATTTCTGCATTGGCCAGTAAAGTATCTTTATCATTTACCAGTTTTAATAAATCGTAGCTGCCTCTTTTTACATTTGAAAGACTTTGCCATCCACTGGCAGAATCACCGGTTACATTGATCAGCACGTCTGTTACATCTATATACACGGCCTGGTAATCACCCGGATCATCGGTTAAAAAAACCTGTAACCGGGCTTTCTCGGTATTTACAGATTTAGAACAAGAACTCATAATCATTCCGGAAACTAAGAAAATCAAAATTGTAACGACAAACCTATTTATATTTTTCATGGCGATATTTTTTAGATCTTAATTTATTCAATATTCATGCCACATATTTTAATATCACCTTCAAATTTCAAAGACCAGTTTATTTTAACGTTGAATTTTGTTTTCAAAAAATATAAATCGAATTCGGAATTACAGGATTGAAGTTTTTCGAATGTTTACATAAAACAAAATCCCCTCCGAAAATGGAAGGGATTTTGATATTCAAAAATTATACTATTCTAATTATGCACTCACTTTACCTTTTACCTTTGCTATTACTTCTTCTGCAATATTGGTAGGTGCCGGAGAATAATGAGAAAACTCCATGGTTGAAGATGCACGGCCAGAACTCAATGAACGAAGTTGGGTTACATATCCAAACATTTCGCTCAACGGAACTTTTGCTTTTATAACCTGTGCACCTGCACGGCTATCCATTCCTTCCAACATACCACGACGACGGTTTAAGTCACCGGTTACATCTCCCATATATTGATCAGGGGTAATAACTTCAATCCTCATGATTGGTTCCAATAAAACCGGCTTTGCTTTTCTGGCTGCTTCACGGAATGCCTGCTTAGCACAAAGTTCAAAAGACATGGCATCGGAATCCACTGCGTGGAAACTACCGTCAAATACACGGACTTTTAAATTATCCACCGGATAGTTTGCCAAAACACCATTGGTCATGGACAATTCAAACCCTTTCTGGATAGCTGGTACAAATTCACGGGGAATAGAACCACCAAAAATATCATTTACAAACTGGTAATGTTTATCCGGATTTTCTGCCTTCCAATCTGCATCAATAGGTCCTAAAGCGAAAATAATATCAGCAAATTTACCACGGCCACCAGATTGTTTTTTCAATACTTCTCTGTGCTCAACGGTAGCTTGGAATGCTTCTTTATAAGCAACCATCGGAGCTCCCTGGTTGATTTCCACTTTAAACTCACGACGCATACGATCTACAATGATCTCGAGGTGAAGTTCGCCCATACCACTTAAAATGGTCTGGCCTGTTTCTTCATCTGTTTTTACACGAAGTGTAGGATCTTCTTCCACTAATTTAGCGATAGCCATTCCCATTTTATCTACGTCAACCTGAGTTTTAGGTTCAACAGCAATAGAGATAACCGGCTCAGGGAAAGTCATACTTTCCAATGTAATCGGATTTTTCTCATCGCATAATGTATCTCCGGTTTTAATATCTTTAAATCCAACAGCAGCACCAATATCTCCAGCCTCGATATAATCTACCGGGTTTTGTTTATTAGCATGCATCTGCATGATACGGCTGATACGCTCATTCTTACCGGTCCTGGTATTCAATACATAAGAACCTGAATTTAAACGGCCACTATATGCCCGGAAAAATGCCAGTCGACCTACAAACGGATCAGTCATAATTTTAAATGCCAACGCACTGAATGGTTCTTTTGGATCGCAATGACGCAAAAGCTCTTCACCAGTATCCGGATTGATTCCCTTCACCGCTTCAATATCCATTGGGCCAGGTAAGTAACGAACGATAGCATCCAATGCAGTTTGTACACCTTTATTTTTAAAAGATGAACCACACATCATTGGAATGATGGAAATATCAATAGTTGCCTTACGGATAGCTGCATGAATTTCATCTTCAGTGATCGTATTAGGATCATCAAAGAATTTCTCCAGTAATTTTTCATCATAATCTGCAACGGCTTCAATTAAATGCTGTCTCCACTCATTCACTTCTTCAATCATATCTTCCGGAATAGGCACTTCATTATAAGTCATTCCCTGTCCGGCTTCATCCCACACCATTCCTTTCATGGTTACTAAATCTACCACACCTTTAAAGTGATCTTCAGCACCAATCGGTAATTGTAAGGGAACAGCTTTAGCACCCAACATTTCTTTAATCTGCTTAACCACGTTGAGGAAATCGGCACCGCTACGGTCCATTTTATTTACAAAACCTACACGGGGTACTTTATATTTATTTGCCTGACGCCATACGGTTTCAGACTGTGGTTCCACACCCGAAACTGCACAGAATAGGGCAAGTAAGCCATCCAAAACACGTAATGAACGTTCTACTTCTACCGTAAAATCCACGTGTCCGGGTGTATCAATAATGTTGAACTTGTATTGCTTGGTATCAGGCGTTTTTTTATTTTGCACCATCGGGAAATTCCAGAAACAGGTAGTGGCAGCAGAAGTAATGGTAATACCTCTTTCCTGCTCTTGAGCCATCCAGTCCATGGTAGCTGCACCATCATGCACTTCTCCTATTTTATGATTAACTCCTGTATAATACAGAATTCGCTCTGTTGTGGTGGTTTTACCGGCATCAATGTGAGCCGCAATACCAAAATTCCGTTGAAATCTTAAATCTGACATGGTATACTTTAATTGAAAATAATTTATTAATAGTTCTTCATTCTTCTCTCCGATTCGTTTGTATTGTTCAATTCAGGTAGTGAATCAAAAAAGAACTTTTACAAAATGAGGTCCGAATTTGGAGGCGCAAAGGTAATGAGAAAAAATTAATTTGCAATCAATGAAAATAGATTGTTTTACCTGTTAAAACAAAAAAAAACTGCTCCGGTTGGAACAGCTTTTCATTTATATTTTTCTTGATTAGAATCTAAAGTGAGCAAATGCTTTATTAGCTTCAGCCATACGGTGGGTATCTTCTTTTTTCTTAAATGCTGCACCTTCCCC
>JAYWCV010000002.1:0-34119 GCA_043780275.1 Chitinophagaceae bacterium | reverse complement strand
GTTCACTTCTTATAATTTGAACTTCGTGAACATTTTACAACTTATTATTTTAATTAGCTATACTCAAGTTCAAATAATCGAAACTTGTCGTGTTAATTTCCAATTAAAAAAATCTCTCCTCAATTAAAATTTTCATCTCTAATCTCCTCGAAAATATTTACAAGGATTTTAAATGAATTAATTCAGCAAATGATCCTGATGTCTTGTTAATAGAAAACAAGCTCGCCTTTATGAATCAACTTTTGATATCCCGTAAGTTTACAAATAAACTTACTCTCCAGGTAATGCCTACCTGGGTTCATTTCAATATTGTGCCTTATGGCTATAATAACAGCAATGATGTATTCTCGGTGGGTGTTGCCGGTAAATATTCAATAACAGATGTATTGAATCTTACCATGGAATACTCACGCCAGTTAAATATGTTTGAAAATATTATGTCGAAAAACGGATCGATATTGAATTTTTATCCGGACCTTCTTGCAGCAGGTATTGAAATTAATTCCGGAGGACACCAGTTTCAATTTTATATTGGGAACACCGTTGATAATTCTAATATCGATCACCTGTCCAGGAATAGCAGCAGTATTAAAGGTGGAAATTTTGCACTGGGTTTTACACTAAACAGAAGTCTGACGCTTAAAAAATAAATCTAACCCAATCTTGAATATTAAAAGGAGGCTGTCTCATTAGCAGGCAGCCTCCTTTTAATTTAACTTATTGAGAACCGAGATCCTTTCTTAATTTCATAATATACTGTTCAGTTTTTACAACAGCACCTTCTAAAAGCTTTACTCTATCATCCCAAGCAGTTCCACCATATTCTTTTGTGTACTCATCCCTGAAATTTGGGCTACCAGTTGCTGGCATCACTAAATATCCGGGTTCCAGCGATTTGAAACCGTCTTTTAGATTTCGGATACTTACAGTAACCTGGTCAGACCCATCCCATAATTGTTCAAAAAAAGAATAGCTTAAGTTTTCAAAAAAACTTCCTTTGAGCTTTTTAAAAGTTTTAACGGCTCTTGACAGTTCCCTTCTGTAATCACCAATGTTCAAACCTTGTTTCAGATGGTTGACTGAGACAACAAATGAATTAGCCTCTACTTCCGGTTTCAAACTTAGCGTGTCAATAAAACGATAAGTACCATTTTTGGTATCTTCCAGTAATGGAAAAAAACTTTTGTCAAGGTCCAATGAATGAACCACAGCATCAGATCTTTCCTTATCCATATCTGCATAAGATCTGCCGCTATTTACCAGGTGATAAAAACCGGCATTGTCTCCACTTAGTATTTCATAAACAGAAATTTTCTCATCTGCTTTATGAAACTTGGCAGTATGCACTTTATAAGCTGCTTCGAATGCCATTTTCTGTCCAAGTTTTGGTTTTACCGTATTGACGGTGGACTGCAAATTTGTTGGTGCTGTTGTTTGTGAATAGGCTGCCAAGGTAGTAACCATGAGCAGTAAAATAAGAATCCGTTTCATGTGTATATGTTTTAGTTAAAAATAAAATACCAACTTATAGTTGAACTAATTTAAAAGGGTATTCGGAAAACTAAACACTAAATCGAGGGGGCATTACCGGAAGTAATAACATCGGTTGGAATTACAGAAATGGAAGCTACTATATTCTTTAATAGAAAACGAAATTTATTTTAAAATACAATGGTTCAATCAAGTTCTTTGATGATCTTTTTTTAAAACTCATTCCAAATATGGTTATTGGTTAAATAATGCTGGAAATAGCTTGAAAAAACTTGAATTCGAAATATAATATCACTCATCTAGAGTTCTCGATTGAGAATTTGAAATCAGTTTCCTGTTTTTTAAATCATATTGTTGTCCACTGTTGAGGTAAAAAAAAGGCTGGCTTATTTTCCCATCTTTTTCTTTTTGATTTTTCCATAGCCCGGCATCATATATGGCTACATAAGAAACCCCGATCACTTCAAACCGATCATGTTTTACAATTATGGCTGTACGTTCGTCAATACCAATGCCCAGTATTTCCGGAAATTTTTCAATGACCGGAATCATATCAAACTGCCGGTTGCGGCGCAAAACATGTTGATCAACCGTAGCATTTTTTAAAAACCCCATGCCTGTAGTATGATCACCCATCATGATGGTATTGTTTTTTGTATCGCCCCTAACCATATAAGAACCAATAATAGTTGCACCGGCAGAACTGCCGCCAATGACACCTCCCCGCTCCAATATTTTTTCCAGCTCCTTTTGTGTACGTGTATTTAAATAAGAATCTGCCAACCGCCATTGTCTGCCACCATTGAACCAAACCGCAGTTGCATTAGTCAATGGTTTTACAAAACTTTCAAGATTCGCTTCCGAAGGATTCATAGTATGCATCATTTCCACATGAGCAACACCCATTTTTTTTAACTGTGCCACAGTGTTTAATCCTGCTGTTATAGAACTATCTCCCATGGCCGTAGGAATGACAATAATTTTGGCTTCTTTTCCTCCTGCCAGTTCGATAAACTTATCCCAGATATCTTGTCCCAATCTGCCTCCGCCAACAATCAATAAGCTGCCATTTACAGGGCCACTGGTTTCCGTTTCCATGTTTGTCTGTCCGATACTTTGCAGACAGTATAAACATAGGAATAAACAAAGCAAGGAAATTCGGATCGATTTCATATTTGAATTTAAAGTGTTGAAATATGAAAATAATCAATTTATAGTAGCACCCCATCGAAATGAATTTTTTCATATTTTATCAGCATTCTTTTTCAGTTAAAGAGCCAGCTTCTACCATAAAAACACAGATTGAGTATCTCTTGATTTTGTTTTACAAACCAACCGGTTATATCGTTTGGAAAATAAATTTTTACTGTTCTGTTTTATATCGATCCTTTGCTTGTTTCTTTTAACTAATAATGTTGATTAATTTCATATTCTATGATCATTTTTTTACAGTTATTATTTGCAGTGGCTACACTGGTTTTTGTATTTTATGCCATGACTATCATTCGAAAGAAAACGATCCGGGCAGAACCAATTTCCAACTTGTATAAACAACTGTTGTCAACACATGTTCCGTTTTACCAGCAACTCGATGATCACCGAAAAAAGGAGTTTGAAGAAAGACTTCAGCAATTTTTAACACAAGTAAAAATAACCGGCATTAAAACCGAAGTGGAAGATATTGACCGGGTATTTATAGCAGCCAGTGCAGTTATTCCCATTTTTAATTTTACGGGTTGGGAGTATGTAAACCTAAACGAAGTGTTGTTGTATCCATCCTCTTTTGATTTTAATTTTAACCTAGAAGGAAACAACCGGTCATTACTGGGAATGGTTGGCAATGGACCACTCAACAACCTGATGATCCTGTCTCGAAACGAACTCCGCCAAGCTTTTCAAAATGAGGCGGGAACTTCCAATACGGCCATTCATGAATTTGTGCACCTGGTGGATAAGACCGACGGATACATCGATGGTATTCCTCACTTTATACTAGATAAAAAATACATCCTGCCATGGCTGCAACTAATGCATCAGGAAATAAAACGGATTCGGGAAAACCAGTCAGATATAAACCTCTATGCGACAACCAATGAAGCCGAATTTTTTGCAGTAGTCTCTGAGTATTTTTTTGAACGACCGGATCTACTGCAACAAAATCATCCGGAACTTTTTGAAATGCTGGTAAATATTTTCAGACCAGCTGATCGCTAATTCTACAAGAAAAACCTGGACATTTTTTATTCCTATTTATTTGCCAGGCATAAAGGATGATTAACTAAAATACATATAGCTGGCAGTTTCTTATAAATACCCTTTTCGCTTCAAAAGCAAAACTTATGCACATCGAGCCTGATTCGTTTTGAAAATATTGGCCCTTCCTAAAATATTAGAATCAGTTGATTATATGATAAATGTCATCGTCTTAAGATCAACATTAAGTTAAATTCAATATGTATTCATTTTACATGAACTATGACAGACAGACAGATAGATGCTGAAATTTAACCAGTTTTCGATTTTTACTTTTAAACTATAAAATATCCTGACATGAAAAAGTTTTTAACTGTTCTTGACGGCTATAATCTATCGAAGAGTACAATCGATTATGCCATACAGGTTTCCAAACTTGTAAACGCACATTTGATAGGCCTTTTTTTAGATGAATTTGTATATCATACGTATAGTGTTTATGAAGTTTTAGAAAATTCAGCCAATCCGGATAAAGAGTTAAAAAAACTAAATGCAAAAGACAAAAAGAAAAGAGACGATGCTGTACAGAAATTTCAACAAAGATGCGAAGAGGCAACTATTCGTTTTTCTATTCACCGGGATAAAAATATCGCTTTACAGGAACTGAAACATGAAAGCATGTTTGCCGACCTGATTATTTTGAATGAATATGAAACATTCACCAGATTTGAAGAAGTTCCACCCACGCGTTTTATGAAGGAGCTTTTAGCCGATGTACAATGCCCGGTATTGGTGGTTCCTGAAAATTTCAAACCCATTGACAAAATAGTATTACTTTATGATGGGGGCCCATCATCATTATATGCCATTAAAATGTTTAGCTATCTTTTTGAAAATATACAGAATTTACCGGTTGAAGTTTTTACAGTGAAGGATAAAAAAAGGTCAGGCTTTCAGGTTCCGGATGAAAAATTGATGAAAGAGTTTATAAGGCAGCATTTTCCAAAAGCCAGTTTTTTGGTCAAAAAAGGAAATCCGGAAGAACAGATCCTCGTTCATTTAAAAACCCATAAAGAAAACGAACTGGTAGTTCTGGGTGCTTACCGCCGCAGTGAAATGTCGAGATGGTTTAAAACAAGCATGGCAGATACATTGATGAAAGAATTGAACATGCCACTCTTTATCGCACACAACAGGTAATTTTTAAATTGTGTAAACAGAAATTGCTTGAACTAATTTGATTAACCTTAATAAAGAAATCATGAAACAGTTTTTAATACCAACCGATTTCTCGGAAAGTGCAAACAATGCCATTGAATTTGCTGTACAATCTGCAACTATTTTCCCGGCAGAAATTTGCATTCTTCATGCTTTTGAAATGAACACGAATAAGCAAATGGACAATATGGGAGTGCTTAAAGAATTCAGCCAATCGCTCCTAGATGAAGCACAAGATAAATTAACAGAATTGAAGAAAAACATTGAAGAGAATAAAAGGATATCCGTCAAGATAATTATTGCTAAATTAAATTTTAAAGAGGCCATTCAACAGGCATTAAAAGAGATGAATTTCGATCTTATCATCATGGGAACACTCGGTGCTAGTGGAATAAAAGAAAAATTATGGGGAACCAATACAGCAACTGTTATTGGTGAAAGTACAATACCTGTATTGGCAATACCGCATGACTATACATGGAAAAAACCGAACAAGTTTTTATTAGCTACCAATCATTTTGAAGAAGAACCCAAGTTGCTGAATTTTTTATTTGATTTGACAAAATTATATGATGCACAGTTACATGCTGCTGTATTTACAGACGAGGATGATGATAAGCCGGCCACTTTTATTGAGCATTCACGCAATAGATCGCATTATGAAGAAACACTGAAAGAAAAGTATAAAGTTGATACGCTTACTGTTACTCAATTGTATGGATCTGAGTTTGAAGAAACATTACAGAACCATCTGAAAGAAAATGACATTGACATATTTGCCATGATTACTTATCATCGAAGTTTTTGGGACAGGATATTTCATCCGAGTATGACAAAACGGATGAGCTATCATACTAAAATTCCTTTGCTGGTTATTCCAACAAAGATTGATTAAACTGGCAAACAAACTGTTTTGGTTGAACGAAAAATGTATTTGAATTTTTACTCGTACAATAAAAAAAACGAATTTATCAACGTTATTAACTTATAAAATGAAAAAACAAACCGGAATATGGATAGACACAAAAAAAGCAGTGATTATTTGTTTAGAAGAAGACAATCATACACTGAAAACCATTGACTCTTTAATAGAAAGCAATGAAAGAATACCCGGTGAGGGAAGGTGGTTTACACGATTTGGCAATCAGTTTTTAAATTTCGAAAAGAAAAAGAGAAACCGGAGAAACAGTGAAGTAAAAAAATTTCTGACTATTATAAAAACCGAAATAAAAGACTCGGATGAACTGGTACTTTTTGGGCCGGCAAGTATGAAAAAAGAACTGGTAAAAATCATTCATGAAGATTCGCAATTATCTCCAATGCTTAAAGGAGTGAAAACGGCAGATAGCATGTCAGATAATCAACTGGTGGCCTGGGTAAAAAACTATTTTGCAAATAATTAACCCCTGAAATTAAATCCTTCATTTTAATACGTCATTAAAAATCAACTATGAGTTTAAATTATCAAAATGCTGCAGAAGCAGTAAAAATTATTGAAAACGGTCAACGTATTTTCATTCACGGCAGTGCCGCTACCCCACTTCATCTTTTAAAGGCCCTGATGAATCGATGTGGTGAATTAAAAAATGTGGAATTAGTGAGTATCACTACACTTGGTGATGACATTTTCAATCATCCCGATTTTGGTAAAAGTTTTTTCATGAACACCCTGTTTGTTTCTCAAAATGTCCGGAGTATTGTCAACAGTTCTCATGGTGATTATATCCCGGTATTTCTCAGTGAAATACACAAGCTTTTCGAAAATGGAATATTACCATTAGACGTGGCCATGGTACATGTATCGCCTCCAGACAAGCATGGATTCTGTTCTCTGGGCACTTCGGTAGATGTAGCCCGATCGGCCATCAAACATGCAAAACATGTAATGGCACAGGTAAATAAACAAATGCCCCGGACGCACGGTGATGGCATCATCCATATCAGCGAAATAGATACACTGATAGAAATAGATGAGGCATTGCCGGAAGTAAGTTATGGACAAAAAGTGAATGAGTCTTCACTAACCATTGGCCGGTATTGTGCCGAAATTATTGAAGACCGATCTACACTGCAATTGGGTATCGGTGCCATTCCGGATGCGGTACTCTCCTGCCTGAATAACCATAAAGACCTCGGTATTCATACCGAAATGTTTTCGGATGGAGTAATTCCATTGGTTGAAAAAGGCATCATCACGAATACCTATAAAAAGAAACATCGGGGTAAAATAGTGACCGGTTTCGCCATTGGCACAAGAAAATTATATGATTTCATAGATGACAATCCGCAGGTTGCTTTTCTGGATATTGATTATGTAAACGATACAAAAGTAATTCGGGCCAACCCTAAGGCAGTTTCTATCAACTCGGCAATTGAAATAGATATCACCGGACAGATTTGTGCCGATTCAATCGGAACCTATCAATATTCGGGTGTCGGCGGACAGATGGATTTTATGCGTGGGGCCGCTCTATCTGAAGGAGGCAAACCCATCATTGCTTTATCATCCATGACAAAAAATGGCGATTCTAAAATCGTTCCTTTTCTAAAACCAGGTGCCGGTGTAGTTACTACAAGGGCCCATGTGCATTATGTAGTCACAGAGTTTGGTGTTGCTTATTTATTCGGTAAAAATTTGAGACAACGTGCTGTTGCGTTAACGCAGATTGCACACCCCAATCACCGTGAATATTTGGAAAAAGAAATTATTCAACGGTTTGGATCTTACTAAACCAATTTGAAACTTTACTTTTAAGTAAAAAGCTAATTTCAGGTAAATAAATTACGTGTATGTTCAATATCTACTTTAAAATATTTGGCTTTGTTGTATGTGCAACCGTTATTGATTTTAGTGGCATCAAGCTGACTAAATATGGCGATAAAATTGCAGAATTGACAGGATGGGGTAAAGCATGGGTATTGATGATGTTTTTTACAGAGAAGGTTCTTTATTTAAAGACATATCCCCCTCTCATTTATTATCAGTATTTATCACCATCATTATGACTGCTGTAGTAGGGCTGGGCCTTCTTTTTAAACCAAAGAAAAAACAGTTCTGGCTTTTCAGCTTCGATACATTTATTATTATTCTTTTATACCTGGTACTTATGATTTACTTATTCATAAAAAAATAAATACTAGAAGAGTCTGTAATTTTAGAGTTTTAATAAACTACAGGTTACAATTTTTAAAAAACAGGAAATGAAAAATTACGATTTACGAATTATTGAAACGGTAGTAATTATGGTGGTTTTTATTATATCCATGATATTTACAAATAGCGTATTAAGCAAAACATTAAAGAAATATAAGACTGACTACCACCGGCGGAAAATAATTATTAAAATTATTAGAGTTGTTATAGTTCTCGCTGCTACCATAATTCTGCTGGCTGTTTGGGGTATTAAACGATCGGAGTTACTTGTTTTTTTTACCACGGTTACAACTTTACTCGGTTTAGCATTTTTTGCACAATGGTCAATACTTTCAAATATCACATCTGGCTTAATACTGTTCTTTGGCCATCCATTAAAAATAGGGGATGAAATCAGGCTGATTGAAAAGGATAACGACGTTGAAGGAAAGATTACAGATATATCGCTTTTCTTTATTCATATTAAAACAAGCACTGACGAAAATATTACAGTTCCTAACTCAATGGCCCTTCAAAAAACTATACTATTAAAAAAAAGAAATGAAAACCTATAAAACAGCAGCAGTTCTGATAACGTTTTTTATTTTGTCATTTAACGTAGCGGCACAATTGAAATATGAAAGAGAATTCAATCTCAGCCCGGACAAAGTACCGGCTATAGCCAAAAAATTTGTGGATTCATGCTGCCCGGGCAGCAAAGTAAAGTGGTATGGCGAAGAAAGTTTCAAAGGCAAGTCCATTGAAGCTAAGCTTAAATATTATGATGCTCAATATAGTATTGAATATGACACTTCAGGAAATATTCAGGATGTGGAAAAAACAATACAGCTAAATAGTATTCCTACAAATACATTTTCGGCAATTATAAAAAACCTGGATGCTGTTTTCAGCAAATATAAAATTGAAAAAATCCAGGTACAATGGATGGGTTCAACCCTTGCCTTGTATGAGTTGATAAGACAAAACAACAGCAGTTTACCCTATACAATTCATTACGAAATAGTATTGAAAGGGAGAAAAGAAAAAGGAATGAAAATGTACGAAATATTATTCAGCCCAGAAGGAACCGTTTTAAGTATTTCGGAAATAGTACAGAGAAATACGGATAATTTAGATTATTGAAAATGAAGTATACATTATTTTTTTGCATTTTACTTTTAAGCTTTAATACCTCCTGGTCTCAGGGAATTTATAGTGCTGGGGTACTCCCTCAAATTAACCTGAATTTTTCCTTACCTGAAGACTGGAGGTTAAATGTAAAAGCAGAGTCAAGGCAACTGTTTTCCGAAGGCCGGTTTGACCAGGATTTTAAAACAACTTATCGGTATGACCTGACCGATATAGCACTGATTGCTTCAAAAAAAACAGGAGCAAACAACTCCTTGGGTGCAGGATACATGGTCCGGTTTCGGGGAAAAGAGGTGATTCATAGATTTATTCAACAATATTCAATCGTCAAAAAATATGATTTATTCAGGCTTGGGCACAGAATTTCAACAGATCAAACACTTCGTAACAACAACCCTGTTCAATTCAGGCTCAGATACAGAATTGGAATTGAAAGGGCTTTGAATGGAAATGATGTTGACCCACAGGAATTTTATTTTAAGTTAAACAACGAATACCTCTTTTCTATTGAAGGAGAAAATAATGATTTGGAATTAAGACTGATACCGGCATTGGGTTATGTATTTAATGACAATAATAAAATTGAATTTGGAATTGACTACCGGTTAAATGAATTTATATCCGGCGTTTCCAGAAATCAGTTTTGGTTATATCTGGGCTGGTTTATAAGTATGTAAGTTTATATACTTATTGTTTAGGTCAGTTAATACGATTTTTTTTATCCTTAAAATATCAATTTAATAACATGAGCTGGCACAAATTAAGCATACCCGAAACTTTTGAATCGCTGGGTACCAACCAACAAGGCCTAACTTCAATTGCCGCCGAAGAAAAATTATTGCAAACAGGCCCCAACGAATTGCAGGAAGGTAAAAAGAAAAGCATAGCCCTTATGCTGCTGGCGCAGTTTAAAGATGTGATGATTTTAATTTTACTGGCCGCAGCAATTATAGCTGGTATCGTTGGAGACCTTACTGATACTATAGTTATTCTCATTATAGTTTTATTAAATGCCTTTCTGGGTTTCTTCCAGGAATACCGTGCAGAAAAAGCTATGCAGGCTTTAAAACAAATGGCCGTTACACAGGCAAGAGTACTCCGTGATGGAAGTATTACCTGGTTGTCTGCTACCTCATTGGTGCCCGGTGATGTTGTATTATTAGAAGCCGGTAATGCTGTACCGGCAGACTTACGCATTATTGAATCTAAAAATTTAAAAATTGAAGAAGCGGCATTAACCGGTGAGTCGCATGCTGTAGATAAAATAACTGATGCATTGGAAGCAAATGATTTGCCCATTGGAGACAAAAAAAATATGGCCTTTAAAGGTACGTTTGTTACCTATGGACGGGGCACCGGCGTAGTAATTACTACCGGCATGCAAACCGAGTTAGGACGCATTGCTAAAATGTTACAGGAAGATGAAACGCTTACGCCATTGCAACAACGAATGGCATCGTTTGGAAAAAAGCTTTCGGTAATGGTATTATTTTTATGCATCGTATTTTTTATTGCCGGTTGGTTGCGGGGAGAGGATATAACAAAAATGGTACTCACCAGTATTTCATTGGCCGTTGCAGCTATTCCCGAAGCATTACCTGCAGTAATCACTATTTCCCTGGCGTTGGCTGCAAGGAGAATGATCCGGTTTAACAGCCTTATCAGAAAATTACCTGCTGTAGAAACGCTGGGTTCTGTTACCTATATCTGTACCGATAAAACAGGTACACTCACTAAAAACAAAATGCATGTAGAGGAGCTGTTTGTAAACGGCCAACTGTATGAACGTAACGCAATATCCTCAATCAAACAACAGGCAGAAATTATGTTAATATTGAAGGCATTTGCTTTAAATAATGATGCTGTTGAAGATGCTGATAAAAATATAAAAGGAGATAGTACAGAAGTGGCTTTGATGGAAGTGGCAAGAGAACAAAACATACAACCGGCTACCTGGCCACGGCTGGAAGAAATTGCTTTCGATTCCGAAAGAAAAATGATGACCACTTTTCATGCACACGAAAACAAATTTATTTCCTTCACTAAAGGAGCTCCGGATATTTTACTGCAACGATGTGAAAATGTTGATGTACCTAAACTACAACAGCAGGTAGATGATATGGCGGCTAAGGGTCAGCGGGTACTTGGGTTTGCCTGCCGCTATTGGGATGCATTGCCTGAAAATCCTGACAGTGAAACTCATGAGTCCGGTTTACAATTTTTAGGACTAACCAGTATTATTGATCCCCCACGGGAGGAAGTAGTTGATGCAGTTGCTCAATGCAAAACAGCAGGTATTGTACCGGTAATGATAACAGGCGACCACCCACTTACAGCAAAAACCATTGCACAACGCATTGGTATTTTAAGCAACGAAAAAGATATAGTAATAACCGGACAGCAACTTGCCGCATTAGATGAGGACAGTTTTTTGGCTAAAGTAGAAAAGATAAAAGTATATGCCCGTGTATCTCCGGAACAAAAATTACAGATTGTAAAAACGCTACAACAGAAAGGACATTATGTAGCTATGACAGGAGATGGAGTGAACGATGCACCTTCTTTAAAAAGAGCAAATATTGGTATTGCAATGGGCATCACCGGTACCGATGTTTCTAAAGAAGCGGCGCACATGATTTTGCTGGATGATAATTTCTCCACCATTGTAAAAGCCGTAAAAGAGGGTAGAAGGATTTATGATAATATCCTCAAGTTTATTAAATACATGATGACCACCAACTCCGGTGAGTTGTGGACTTTACTATTGGGGCCAATCATTGGTTTACCGATTGCACTTTTGCCCATACATATTTTATGGATTAATTTAGTCTCTGATGGTTTGCCGGCTATTGCATTATCTTATGAAAAAGCAGAAAAAAATATTATGAGCAGGCCACCCCTGCCGCCGCAGCAAAGTGTTTTTGCAAATGGCAGGGGTTTGCACATGATATGGGTGGGTATGTTGATGGCGGGTATTGCCTTATCGCTTCAGGGATGGGCTATTAACCACGGACTGCATTGGCAAACAATTGTTTTTAATGTTTTATGCCTGAGCCAGTTGGGTCATGTAATGGCTATTCGTTCCGAAAATCAATCTTTATTTAGTTCAGGAATATTTTCTAACAAGCCGCTCATAGGAGCAGTATTATTAGCATTACTGCTGCAGCTTGTAATTACTTATACGCCTTTTTTACAACCCATTTTTAAAACAGAATCCCTGACGTTGAATGAATTTATTTTAGTTGGCGCTGCCTCATCTTTGGTATTTTTTGCCGTTGAAATGGAGAAAGCGGTATTCAGGAGAAAACGAAAAATAGTAATGAATAAATAAAGGACTACGATAAATATTTTCTTTACAAAAAAATAAGTGGTTAAAAAAATACTGCATAACTTTTCATAATTTCTGTCTTCTTCTCCATTTTTTTACATTCAGATAAATGCTGATAAAAAATGAACTGAAAAAGACCGTTAGCGTACCTGTATCAACCATGTTTACCGGCATGTTAATACCGGTTAATTTCAGAATGAGAAAATGGATGTAGGAATTAGATGGGTCTGCATAACCAAGCTCTTCACGAATATCCCAGTGCCAGTGGGTACAAAAACAATAGCCCCAGCCATACCAGATTCCCAGTACGAACCATGAAAAAGCAGTAATGGATAGTGTCATCAGGTTCAGCAATCGCCACCGGGTAACAAGCCAGCCAAATACATTAAACAATATGAGAAAACTATGAAATAGAAAAAAGAAAATATCAATGCAATGGAGTAAAAAATTTGACACCGTAAGAAATATCAGGGATGAAAGTTAAAGCTATTCCTTTTATTTATATGCTGGAGTTTATTAAGGTGCTGAATAGATTAGCAGTTTCTAATATATATATGAATAATATACTATTGCAAGCCGGTGTCGTTGTTATTTTATTTATCAGTATGTCTGCTGTTTTTTGAGCCTTCTTATAAAACTCTCGGAAATGTTCATTCATCTCCTAAGGGAACAGATAATAATTTTAAACTACATAAAAAAGCAGCCCGAAAGCTGCTTCACTAATTTTGACAAACATGGTTTCTTATTTTAAAAAGGAAGAATACATCCATACCAGTTTTTCCTGAAGCCGTATATAATCACTCATCAGGGCATTTGTTCCTTCATCATTGGCATCTGCAGCCAAAACCAGTATTTCGCGTTGCAGGGAAATGACTGTTTTGAAAGATTCAAGTATCTGTTCAACCGCTTTTAATCCATCAGCAACTTTTACACTTTCTTTGATACCGGATATTTTTGCATACTGAGAAAAATTATGTTCGGGGGTAAAGCCCAGTGTCAGTATACGTTCTGCTACTTCATCAATTTTAAGAAAAAGATCATTGTATAATTCTTCAAACTTCAGATGTAGTTCGAAAAATTTTTCTCCTTTTATGTTCCAGTGAAAACCTCTTGTATTCTGGTAAAAAAGGGAATAGTTGGCCAACAAAATATTTAATTTCTTAGCCAGTTTTTCCGATTTTGTTTTATCTAAACCGATAGCATTGGTATTTCTCATTTTTTTTTATTAAAATTAACTGGTCTTTTGGGTGTTTCAAAATCAATAATAATTTTCCTTAAAAAAATTATGCAGTTCCTTTAATGATCTTATTCCAATATAACCAAGGTAAAATTTTGGTTTTAAGTATCCACATAGTCCAGCGGGGTTTGGCCTGGTCAAATGGAAAAGTCATTTTAGGCGTATTGCTGTAATCGAATTCGGCTAAAACCAGTTTTCCATATTGGGTTGGAATAGGACAGGCACTATACCCATCGTATGATGCTGTAATTTCTTCGTTATTTAAATACGATAAAACATTTTGAACAACCACCGGCGCCTGCTTACGAATAGCAGCACCAGTTTTACTGCAAGGTGCATTCATACTATCGCCCAGCGAAAATATATTTAGATACCGAGTATGCTGCAAACTGTGCATATCTACTTCCACATATCCATAAGCGTTATTTGCATCGGCCAACAAACTGTTTTTTATAAAATCGGGTGCAGACTGTGGAGGCACTGCATGACAGATATCAAATTTCATTTCTTTATGTTCTGTTATGCCTTCCTCATTTTTTGTTTCGTAATAAAGTGTTTTATTATCACCATCAATTTCCACAGTTTCACATTTGAAATGTGTTTTTACCTTGTTGTCGGCAACTACTTCATCTAATGTTTTAGCATACTCTTTTATGCCAAACAAAACGCCTCCACCCGAAACGTAATGCACATCGCATTTATCCAGTATGCCTTTTTTCCGCCAGTAATCGCAGGCCAGATGCATGATCTTATGTGGTGCACCTCCACATTTTATTGGACATCCCGGATTAGTAAATACTGCAGTTCCACCTTTAAAGTTCTTAATCAGTTCCCAGGTATAGTTGGTATGTTCGATAGAATAGTTACTACTCACTTCATTCTTGCCCAATGTTTCATTCAAGCCTTTAATCTTGTTCCAGTTCAATTGAATTCCGGGACAAACGATTAGGACATCGTATTGAAAAGAAACACCACTTTTACACAACACTTTATTTTCTTCGGGAAAAAATTCGGATACGGCATCTTTGATCCATTCAGCATTTTTCGGAATACAATCTTTCTGATTCCGGATTGTTTTGTTAACATCAAAAATGCCCGCCCCAACCAATGTCCATGCAGGCTGATAATAATGTTTATCGGAAGGATCAATAATTTTAATAACGAGATTTTTATTTTTACGGAGTAATTTTGCAGCAACTGAAAGTCCAGCATTCCCGCCACCTACAATGAGAATATTTTTAGAACTCATATTTAAATTTTTTTATACGCCAAAAGTAGATTTAATATGAATCCAGTTTGGTGATAATTGTTACTTCTGCTTGGTTAATAAACATGATTTATATCATATAATTCTAAAGGGAATTTTTATTGCTGCCGCAAAATGAAAAACCACAAAGAGAGAATTAGATTTACAATTGTACTAACAATTCCTGCTTATTCAGTAACGCATCAAATAAAATTTCGGCAGGATGAAGGGCCATTCGTTTTGTTCCGTCCTTGATCTGATGCCTGCATGATGTGCCTGATGCAGCAAGTAATATATCGTCTTTCAAACTTCGGACTGTTGGAAACAATACCAGTTCGCCAATTGCCTGTGAAATGTCGTAATGTTCTTTTTCGTAACCAAATGAACCGGCCATACCGCAACAACCCGATGGAATAATCTGTACTATATAATTTTCCGGAAGGCTCAGCATGTCATTACTGTAATGCTGCGATGACAGTACTTTTTGATAACAATGGCCGTGTACAGCAATTGTCTTTTTTTCGGAAGTAAATATTTTTTTTGAAATATTTCCTTTTGCAGCCTCATTCACAACAAACTCTTCGATGGTAAAAACATTTGCAGACAATGCTTTTGCTTTTTCCCTATTGCCAGAAATTGCAAGATCAATATATTCATCACGGAGCGTTAAAATGGCTGATGGCTCAATGCCAATGATCGGCACAGTTTCTGAAACCACATCAGCCAACAATAAAATATTCTTGTTAATAATCTCCGCTGCTTTTTTAACCAGCCCTTTTGACAACCAGGTACGTCCGCTTTCTACATGATCTGGAATTTTTACCTCGTATCCAAATGCTTCCAGTAAAAGAATGGCTTTTTTTCCGGCTGCAACATCGTAATAATTTGTAAACTCATCGCAAAAGAAATTCACAGTTTTAGTTTTTCCAAAACCTGTTTTTTTTCTTCTTTCAAACCATTTCTTCAACGTAATGCCCGGTAATAAAGGAATACTTCTTTGCGGATGAAATCCAACAAGCCTGTTTACAACAGACCGGAGAATATTGTTTTTAAAAATAATATTGTATACCGGGTAAAATAATGCAGCCAATTTCATCTGAGCTGAGAAATTACTCACCAGTTTTGATCGGAAAGGAATTCCGTTTTTATCATAGTATTGCTGCAAAAATTCGGCTTTCATTTTGGTAACATCCACACCTGTGGGGCACTCTGTTTTACAAGCTTTACAACTCAGGCAAAGGTCCATCACTTCGATAATTTCCTTATGATTGAGTGGTTCTGCATCTTCCGGGTTACTCAAAAATTGTCGCAATACATTGGCACGGGCACGGGTACTGTCTTTTTCGTTCCGGGTGGCCATAAAACTCGGGCACATGGTTCCGCCAGATAATTCGCTTTTCCTGCAATCACCTGATCCAGAACATTTTTCTGCAAGACGGAGTATTCCATGCTGAGCAGAAAAATCGAAATTCGTTTTCACTTGAGGCGGTTGACTGTTTGTTTTTACACGCAGGTCCGAATCCATTGGCGGCGTATCAACAATTTTTCCTTTATTGAAAATATTATGTGGATCAAAAAGTTTTTTTACCCGTTTAAATATCTCATACATTTCATTCCCCATCACAGCAGAAATATATTCTCCACGCAGCCGCCCGTCTCCATGTTCTCCGGAAAGAGAGCCGTTGTATTTCTTAACAAGCTCAACTGTTTCTGAAAGAATTGTTCTGAACAAAACTACTCCTTCCGAAGTTTTTAAATTGATCATCGGCTCTACATGCAATTCACCTGCACCGGCATGTGCATAATAAGAGGCCTTCACTCCGTGCCTGTCCAGCATGTTTTGCAAATCACAGATATATTCGGGCAGTTCGTCCGGTGCCACAGCACAATCTTCAATTAAATTAACCGGCTGAATATCTCCAGGCATATTCCGCAACAATCCCAAACCTGCCTTTCTTACCTCCCACGCATACTTTGTATCCTGGTTGTATAAAACCGGGTATGCATATCCGTATCCATTCTTTTTCAGTTCATCAATAAGTTGTTGGGCCTTTGTTTCAACACCTGCTTTTGTACCGTCAAAAAATTCCACCATCAGAATTGCGGCAGGATCTCCTTCAATAAAAAAACAATTTTTATTATACTCCGGGTGCTGATGGGTAAAATTCATGATGTAACGGTCAACCAGTTCGGACGCCATTGGTTTTTGCTTCAGCGCAACGATGTTGGCCCGCAAAGCCTCGTCAATAGTGGTTGTATGAATGCATACCAGTGCTGTTTCTTTGGGTGGCAAATCAATCAGTCTTAATTTCACTTCGGTGATAAACATCAATGTGCCTCCTGAACCGGCAATCAGCTTACAAAGATTAAACGCTGTACCGTTTTTACTGAATGGATTCATTTGTAAAATGCTGTCTAATGCATAACCTGAATTTCGCCGTTGAACAGATTTTTTGGGGAAAGATTTTTTTATTTCTGCCTGGATATTTTCATCTGATAATATTTTTGCAAGACCCTCATAAATTTCTTTTTTAAATCCGCAATAATTATTTTCTTCAATAGATTCATCTTTGAAAATAACTTCTGAACCATCGCTCAATACAGCATTTACTTCCAACAGATTTTCTCTTGCATCGCCCCAGACAATACTGTGCAGGCCACATGAATTATTTCCAATCATTCCCCCGATCATTGCCCTGTTTGATGTTGATGTTTCGGGACCAAACATAAGACCATATGGAAGCAGCTTTTTATTTAAGTCATCCCTGATTACTCCGGGTTGGAGTTTAACCCATTTTTCTTGAGCATTTATTTCTGTAATCCCGGTAAAATATTTTGACGTATCTACGACTATGCCATTGCCAACAACCTGTCCTGCAAGCGAAGTGCCGGCAGCTCTTGGAATCAGGGTTACTTTGTTATCTGCAGCAAACCAGATCAGTCGTTTTATATCCTCACTATTCTTTGGCAATGCAACTGCCAATGGTTTTTCCTGGTAAACCGAAGCATCGGTAGAATAGGCCAATAGTTGAACATGGTGTTCGGGAGTTGCATTGTAAAATAACTCTCCTTCCATTTCGGCAGCCAGCAGTTTAAATTGATTTTCCATCAGTTCAGTTTAAATACTGGTTTTTCACAACATTTATAAAGTTGAATATGTAATATAATTATTCATTATATTTTTTCAGCATTTATTAAACATCCAATTGAATCTATACCATTTTGTTTTCTGTATATCCCAATTTCTCAATTTCTACTTTTACAATATCGCCGGGCTTTAACCAGTTTTTTTCTGGTAAACCCATTATCACACCTTCCGGAGTTCCGGTTAAAATTAAATCGCCTGGCTCTAAGGTCATATACTTTGATAAAAATTCAATGATCTCTGCAACAGAAAAAATCATATCCGCCGTATTTGAATTTTGTCGCAGCTCGCCATTTAATGTACAGGTCAATTGCAAATTTTGAGGGTCGCCAACTTCATCGGCTGTAACAATATATTTTCCCAATGGTAAAAAATGATCCAGGCTTTTACCCAATAACCATTGTGAGGTTTTAAACTGAAGATCGCGGCAGGAAAGATCATTGGCTACACAATATCCAAGTACATAATTTAATGCATCTTCTTTTGAAACATTTTTACATTTCTTTCCAATAACAACACCTAACTCTACTTCATAATCAAATTGTTCACCTTCTAAACCTAAGGGAATATCATTCCCATAATCAGTCAGTGTATTATTATACTTTGTAAATGCGATTGGAACAACAGGAATTGCCATGCCACTTTCAATGGCATGTTTGCGATAGTTTAACCCGATACAAATTATTTTCGGGGGAAAGGGTACACAAGGACCAATAACAAGATTGGCTTCATTTAACAATATTTCCGGATTTTCTCCAACCTTATTCATCTCTTTTTTTAGTACTTCTATATCCTCATTGGTTAATGAGATTCCCTGGTGGTTTCCATTCTCAAATTTGCTGAGAAAACTACCTGCCGGTACAATTCCTTTTTCGGTTTTAATTCCCGGAACTAATTTATCAGCCTGTTGGTAAAAAAGAATATGCCATAAAACTGGATTGCCGTTCACTTGCTTATGAATATGTTCCCATTAATCTTGAAGGTTATAAAATTGTATTGTTCAATACCAATATTAAACATAACCTGGCAGCATCTTCCTATAATACCCGAAGAAAACAATGCGAAGCCGGAGTTGCAATAATTGCACAAAATCGTCCGGCAGTTAAAAGTTTAAGAGATGTAACTATTGAAATGTTGAACAATTATGTAGAACCTGTTGACCCGTTAATTTATAAACGATGTAAATATGTTGTACAGGAAAATGAACGTTTACTGGGTGCCTGCGAGGATTTAAAAAAGGGTGATGTCATTGCGCTTGGAACAAAAATGTACCAGACACATGAAGGATTAAGACATGACTTTGACGTGAGTTGTAAAGAACTTGATTTTTTGGTTGACTATACAAAAACAATTCCGGATGTTGCCGGTGCCAGGATGATGGGCGGGGGTTTTGGCGGTTGTACCATTAACCTGGTGAAGGAGGAAGCTGTTGAAAAGCTGGTAACCAATATCAGCAAAGCATATAAAGAAGTCATGAAATTATCATTAACAGCTTACCATGTAGTCATCGAAAACGGAACGGAAGCATGTACCGAATGAACATTAATAATCCAGTAGCAAAAAAAAATATTCAACAAAATATTATCAGTTAAAATAAACTTACTTATGAGCTCTTTACAAACGAATGATTACCTTGTTTTTCTGCTCTACTTTATTGTAGTGGCTGGTTATGGTTTTTGGATTTACAATAAAAAAAAGAAAAAATCTATTTCTGCATCACATGATTTTTTTCTGGCAGAAGGTTCGCTTACCTGGTGGGCCATTGGCGCATCATTAATTGCTTCCAATATTTCTGCAGAACAGTTTATAGGTATGAGTGGCAGTGGTTTTAAAATGGGGCTGGCAATTTCTGCCTATGAGTGGATGGCTGCTGCAACCCTGATTATTGTTGCGATCTTTTTTATACCAGTGTATTTAAAAAATAAAATATACACCATGCCCCAGTTTTTAAGCCAGCGGTATAACGGAAATGTGGCCATGATTATGGCTGTATTCTGGCTGATGCTTTATGTAGTGGTAAATCTCATGTCAATTCTTTACCTCGGTGCATTGGCCATTCATGGTATTTCAGGATTGGAAATTCATTTATGCATTAGCCTGTTGGCTGTTTTTGCCATTTTTATTACCCTCGGCGGAATGAAAGTAATTGGCTACACCGATGTGATTCAGGTTTTCTTTTTGATACTGGGCGGATTGGTTGCAACATATATTGCGTTGAATCTTGTAGCAGAACAATCCGGTCAATCAGGAATAGTTAATGGATTTAAATTACTCACCACGCAGGCTCCCGATCATTTTCAAATGATTTTTACAAAAGATAATGAAAACTATATGGATCTGCCGGGGCTATCTGTTTTATTGGGTGGATTGTGGATTGCCAATTTGAATTACTGGGGATGCAATCAATATATTACCCAACGTGCATTGGGAGCTGATTTACCTACAGCCCGAAAAGGAATTTTATTTGCTGCCTTTTTAAAATTATTAATGCCGGTAATTGTAGTATTACCCGGTATAGCTGCTTATGTATTATACCAACAAGGTATGTTTCAAACAGAACTGCTCGACTCTAAAGGAATTGTAGATGTAAATAAAGCCTATCCATCCGTGTTAAACCTTTTACCCACCGGTTTAAAAGGGTTGGCTTTTGCCGCATTAACCGCTGCCATTGTCGCTTCTTTGGCCGGAAAAGCAAACAGCATAGCCACTATTTTTTCACTGGACGTTTATAAAAAAGCTATCAATAAAAATGCAGATGAAAAAAAACTGGTAAGCGTTGGAAAAATAACCGTGGTAGTTTCTATACTGCTTGCCATCATACTTTCGCTTTCCTTAGGAGAAAAATTAATGGGTGAAGGCAAACAAGGTTTTCAATATATACAGGAATATACGGGTTTTGTATCGCCGGGTATTTTTGCCATGTTCATCCTTGGTTTTTTCTGGAAAAAGACCAGCTCTAATGCTGCACTGTTTGCAATCATCGGCGGATTTTTATTGTCAATCCTCTTTAAATTTTTACCGGTTATAATCGATCTTTCATTTCTGTCTTCCTCCGGTTTTTCAAAAGCAAATGCAGCAGGTATATTTGAAATTCCATTTCTTGACCGAATGGCATTTGTATTTCTTTTCAGCATTGCAGGCATGTATATTATCAGTATAATTGATAACCGTAAAGGAATAATACCAAACGGGCTTGAGGTTGACAGCAGCATGTTTAAAATGAATACATCTTTTATTGTAGGTTCATTAATTGCTTGTGGAATTCTGGTTGCACTATATAGTTTGTTTTGGTAAAAAAAAACAGCATGAAAAGAATTTACCGGTTATCAATAATCTTTTTTTAGACTGGTTGCAACAGCAATGAAATACCATTGGTAAAGCTGGAAAGAAAAATGTGATCACAACAATTATCCAGAGAAGTTACCTCTTATCGGTAGTTGTAATACGGCTGCTGATTACTTCAAAACAATCATGCGCATCAACCAGTTCAACAATGGTCATTATACCCATTAGAAAAAAAGGATCCCCACTAAACCGCCAAGATCTTCCAAACTTATATGTAACTTATGTAACAAAGCATTTTAATTTTTAATAACATCTTTGCTGCCATTAAATAAATAAACATGGAAATATTAGGGTACGTTTTAGCAACACTTGTTGGAATTTCATTAGGCCTTATAGGTAGTGGAGGTTCTATTTTAACCGTTCCCATCCTGGTTTATGTGATGGCAGTAAATCCGGTGCTAGCAACAGCCTACTCCTTATTTATTGTTGGATCAACCGCATTAGTTGGAGGTATTCAAAGTGCATTTCAAAAAAAGGTGGATTTTAAAACGGTTTTCATATTCGGTATCCCTTCTATAGCTGCAGTATATGCAACCCGCATGTGGCTGGTACCTATGATACCTAAAGAAATTTTAATCATTGGATCGTTTGTTATTACAAAATCAATTGCATTGATGTTGTTGTTTGCAGTGGTTATGATCATTGCTTCCATAACCATGATCAGGCCTGGGAAGTATAAAGAAAAAGATGAAACGGAACCAATGGTTTATAATTACCCATTGATCCTGTTAGAGGGAAGCCTGGTGGGTGTGCTTACCGGACTGGTTGGTGCAGGCGGTGGATTTTTAATTATCCCTGCATTGGTATTATTGGCCCGCATGCCAATGAAATTGGCAGTGGGAACATCGCTGTTTATTATTGCCGCAAAATCACTGATTGGATTTATTGGCGACCTGCAAGGCAGTCAGATCATTGATTGGGCCTTACTGGGTGGTTTCACCGCATTTTCAATCATTGGAATTTTTATCGGTATTATGTTATCGAAGAAAATACCTGGAGAAAAACTCAAAAAATCTTTTGGCTGGTTCGTACTTGTAATGGGTATTTACATCATGGTAAAAGAATTATTTTTCCCAACTGGAGGAGGACATTAATTTAAATAATTTAGTATTTTTTTCAGATAGATATCCTGAATTTTAGCCATAATTTTTTGATATGTAAAATGAAATTATTTTTTGGCAGAAAATACTGGAATACTTTTTTAGAATGCAACTAAAGTCACCATCCAATTTATTTACTCTTGTGATATTTGCATAACAATTAAAATAAACAATTAAAAAATAAACTATGTTTTTTCAACACATTTATGACAAAAGCCTTGCACAGGCAAGTTATTTCATCGGCTGTCAAAAAGCTGGCGTAGCTGCAGTAATTGATGCAAAACGGGATGTGGATACCTATCTCGAAATAGCTAAAGCTAATAACATGAAGATTACCCACATCTTTGAAACCCATATCCATGCCGATTTTTTGGCAGGTTCAAGAGAACTGGCTGCATTAACCGGTGCCGACATGTATCTTTCTGATGAAGGTGGCGAAGGTTGGGAATACGAGTTTCCCCATCATGGATTAAAAGATGGTGCTAAAGTGCAATTAGGCAATCTTACATTCGAAGTATTGCATACGCCGGGTCATACTCCTGAAAGTATCAGTTTTCTTTTAACAGATAACCCTGCTTCTAAAGAACCGGTGATGTTATTTACAGGAGACTTTGTATTTGTTGGTGATATTGGCCGTCCTGATTTACTGGAAAAAGCAGCCGGGATCATTGGTACTGCAGATGCAGGTGCTATACAAATGTATGATTCCATCAATAAATTTTCTGCCCTTGCAGATTATATACAGGTATGGCCAGGACATGGTGCAGGATCTGCCTGTGGCAAAGCATTAGGTGCTGTACCCAGCACCACAGTTGGATATGAAAAGGCAAGAAACTGGGCTTTTCAATTCGACAAGGATAAACCTGGTTTTATTAAATATTTATTAGAAGATCAGCCAGAGCCTCCAAAATATTTTGCGATGATGAAACACCTGAATAAAGTGGATCGTCCATTATTAACAGAAGTACCAAAACTAAAAAAACTTACCACTGAAGAATTGAAAGATGCTTTGGCTAAAGGGATTAAACTGATTGATGCAAGAGCTAAAGTAGATTTTGCAGCAGGATTTATTCCTTCAAGTATCAATATACAAAGCAATAATTCTTTTGCTACCTGGGCTGGATGGTTTTTAACCTATGATGAACCATTTATGCTTTTGGCAAATGAAGGGCAGTTAGATGATTTAACCAGAAAGCTGATGCGTATTGGCCTGGATAATATTTATGGCTTTGTGACATCAACTTCTGCATGGACTGAAACCGGTGGCTCTTTAGAAAAAGCAACTATTATTTCTCTGGAAGAAACAAAACAATTGATCAATAACAAGGATGTGCAGGTGATAGATTTAAGAGGTGCTGCGGAATACAATGCTGGGCATATAGCCAAAGCAGAAAATATATTTGTTGGAACACTCACTACCAATCTGGATAAAATAAGCAAAGACAAAAAAGTGATTATTCATTGTCAGAGCGGAGACAGAGCAGCCATAGGTTATTCTATTTTAGCTAAAAACGGATTTACAAATATTGTAAATTTTTCAGGTGGAATTAATCAATGGGTGAACGAAGGAGAGCCTGTTATTTCTTAATTTTTGTCCCTAAAATCAAAAGAAGGCTGCTCGAAAGGCAGCCTTCTTTAATAGAATCACACTGACCGGTTAACAGTTTTTCGATTGTAACCTTTGTTACCTAATTCTTCTTGGTTAAAATTTATTTTTGCTGAGTAACTATTCAAAAATGATGAAACATCTAATTTTTAGTGACTGGAATTTTATGCGGGTTTTAAGATTGGTAATTGGTATAGCAGTTATGATACAGGCTGTATTGACTAAAGATGTATTTTTTGGACTTGCAGGATTTCTATTTACTGGAATGGTAATTTTCAATTTGGGATGCTGTGGAACCGGAAGATGTTATACTACATTTAAAAAACCGGTTGAACCAGCAAAAGATATTACTTATGAAGAAGTGGTTTAACAATAATAAACTATACCTGATTGGTGCCCTATTGGGATCTGTTGGCGGCTATTTATACTGGCAGCAAATAGGATGCTTCAGTGGCACTTGTGCCATTACATCTAAACCATTTAACAGTACAATTTATGGCGCTGTAATGGGTGCATTATTGTTAGGTATGTTTAAGAAGGAAAGCAAGAAACAAAATTTAAAAGAAGAAGAAAATTAAATACATGACATTTAACGAAATCATACAATCTGATAAACCGGTACTGGTAGATTTTTTTGCCGAATGGTGTGGCCCCTGTAAAATGATGGCTCCCATTCTTAAAGATGTAAAAGCAGCAATTGGCGATGCAGCTACTATTATAAAAGTTGATGTTGATAAAAATCCCGAAGCCGCAAATGAATACCAGGTGCAGGGTGTTCCTACACTTATCTTATTTAAAAATGGCAAACCATTATGGAGGCAAAGCGGTGTTGTACAAAAAGCGGGGTTAGTTGGAGTAATTAAAAAATTCACAGTATAAAAATTAAAACAATGAGTTTCTTTCAAAAGTTATTTGGCGGTAGTCAAACCGCAGATTTAAAAAACATAATAGAACAAGGTGCTTTTTTAGTAGATGTTCGGGAACCCGGTGAATTTGCACAAGGCAGTGTTCGGGGTGCAGTTAATATTCCTTTGGGAACCGTAACATCACAATTGTCTAAACTGAAAGGCAAGGAAAACATCATTGTGTTTTGCAGAAGCGGTAACCGCAGTGGACAGGCAAAAACTATCCTGGAGCAGAATGGTTACAAGAATGTAGTCAACGGCGGTGACTGGGAAAATGTAAAGCAGTATGTAAAATAAATGGATAAGCACATTTCAAAATTTTAAATAGCGCAAAACTTGTAATCTAAAATTATATGGAAAGTATTAAAATATTGATTCCAACAGATTTCTCAGTGCAGGCAGAGTTTGCTTACCTGATGGTGAAGAAGCTGGAAGTAAAGACACCCATTGAAATTCATTTCATGCATGTATTATCCGTACCGGATACTGTAACAATGGATACCACTGGTACTATTCAAACCTGTGGCGAAATTGATGTGAAGTATGTAGTGAAGCAAAAAGAAATAGCTGAAAGGAAACTAGCCAATCTGAAAACACTTTATGGCAATAACATCCATACACATTTAGTATTAGGAAAAATTACCGATGTTATTTTAAATTTCTCAGAGGATAACCATTTTGACCTGATTGTGATGGGTACCAAAGGTGCCTGGGGACTGAAAGAAAAGCTTTCAGGTTCCGAAACTCAATTTATAGCCCGTAAGTCAAAAATACCTGTGCTTTCTTTAATGTGCGACCGTTCTGATTTGAACATTCAAAACATTTTACTGGTGCATAATTTCAATCTTCCAGTTAAAGAAGATTTACAGTTGATGCAAAAACTCATCGCGGCATTTAGTACCCGGCTTCATCTGCTTCAAATTACATCTGGAAATGTGGAATCTGAAAAACCTGCTGTTCAAGCAAAGATGAAAAAATTTGCTGAGTTGAACAATATCATCAATTACGAATGCCATTTACTAAATGATATAGATGTAGAAAACGGCGTAATTCATTTTAACCAAATGAATAATATGGATATTGTTTGTATAGGTACACATGGTAAAGGGGGGATTTTTCACCACAGTGCAACCGAAAAACTCATCAACCATTTATTTAAACCCATCATTTTATTTCATTTAAATTAATACAACAGAACTAATGATAGAATTTATAACACAAACATGGTCGTGGTGGTTTTCCGGAACATTAATTGCATCAATCATGTTTTTCCTATTGTATTTTGGACAATCATTTGGTTTTTCAGCTAATTTAAGAACTATCTGTGCTGCTGCCGGATTGGGAAAAAAAACTAAGTTTTTCGATTTTAACTGGAAAAGTCAGACATGGAATTTGGTTTTTTTAGTAGGTGCAATTGTTGGTGGGTTTATAGCAAAACAATTTTTTTCAACAGATATCCCAATTGAAATTTCGCAAGCTACCATTAATGATTTAGGTAAATTAGGAATTGCAGCACCTGTGGGACTTCAGCCGGCTGAACTTTTTAGTTTAGATGCCGTTCTCTCTTTAAAAGGATTTTTGCTTTTGGCAATGGGTGGCCTGATGGTGGGCTTTGGCTCCCGTTACGCCGGTGGCTGTACTTCGGGCCATGCTATCAGTGGATTATCTGATTTGCAAATGCCTTCACTAATAGCCGTTATTGGATTTTTTATCGGCGGTTTGTTAATGACTTTTCTTATTCTCCCTTTAATTTTTTAATGATATGAAATTTGTAAAATTTCTTTTACTCGGTATTGTTTTCGGCATTGTAATGGCTAAATCAGAAGCCATATCCTGGTTCAGGATTCAGGAAATGTTTCGCTTTCAGGCTTTTCACATGTACGGAATAATTGGTACAGCAGTAATATTAGGTACTATTGGTGTAGCATTGATAAAAAAATTCAAATTAAGGGACTTTCATGGTAATCCGATTCTTTTTCACCCAAAAGAAAAATCAATCATCCGTTATTTGGTTGGTGGAACTATTTTTGGCCTGGGATGGGCATTAAGCGGAGCTTGTCCGGGACCCATGGTAGTGAATATTGGGTATGGTTATTTATCAATGGGTATTGTATTTCTTTTTGCAATAATGGGCACTTATTTGTATGGATTTTTCAGAGATAAACTACCTCATTAATTTATAAAACGAACGTAAATGAATTCAGCAGAGGATAACGATAAGTTACAAGAAGGGCTTATTCCTATTGTCAAAAACTTATTTTTCATAATCATCGTTTTGTTGATTGGCCTTATTGCCATGCCTTTTGTTTTTTATTACAGCAATCAACCCGACAACACAAAAGATAAAACAGCAAAAACTGATGCCATTAAATCTGATATTAAAAAAGATGAAACTGCTTATTGGATAGCACCAGACCTTAGCAGCATCACCGATACCAAACAAAAAGAACAGGTAGAGTATGGAAAAGATTTGATTGCCCATACTGCAAAATATCTTGGACCGAATGGATCAGTATTAAAAATCAGTAATGGCATGAATTGCCAGAACTGTCACCTGCAGGCAGGTACAGCCATATGGGGGAATAACTATGGTTCGGTTGCTTCGATGTATCCAAAATTCAGAACAAGAAGTGGCGCCATAGAAAATGTATATAAAAGAGTCAATGATTGCTTTGAACGCAGTTTAAATGGTAAAGCATTAGATACTGCCGGGAAAGAAATGCAGGCCATTGTTGCTTATATAAATTTTTTGGGTACAAATGTAGAAAAAGGTAAAAAAGCAGAAGGTTCGGGCTTTAAAGATCTGGCTTATTTAGACCGTGCCACTGATCCAAAAAATGGATTAGCCGTTTATACTGCAAAATGCCAAAGCTGCCACCAGGCAAATGGCGAAGGCGTTTTTAATCCGGATAAAACAGAATTTACATTCCCTGCATTATGGGGCAAGCAAAGTTATAATGATGGCGCAGGTCTGTATCGGATAAGCAATTTTGCAAAATTTGTAAAGTACAATATGCCGCAGGGAGCAACCTATCAAAACCTGCAACTGACCGATGAAGAAGCATGGGATGTGGCAGCTTATGTAAACTCGCAATCAAGACCGCATATAAACACGCCAAAAGACTGGCCCGATATTTCGAAGAAACCAATCGATCATCCATTCGGACCTTATGCAGATAAATTTTCGGAGAAGCAACACAAGTACGGACCGTTTAAAGAAATTGCAGAGAGTTTGAAGAAATAAATTGAGAGTTGAGAGTTGAGAGTTGAGAGTTGAGAGTTGAAAATTACAAATTAAAAATTAAAAATTAAGAATTAAGAGTTGGAAGATATTTAATTGAAATTCATAATTCGTAATTGATAACTCCTAATTTTTTCAAAATGAAAGAGCACAATATCATACAGGAAAAAAGTTTTGCATTTGCAATAAGGATAATAAATCTTTATAAATATCTTATTGCTGAAAAGAAGGAATTTGTTCTTTCTAAACAACTGCTTAGAAGCGGAACTTCCATAGGTGCAAACGTAGAAGAAGCCATTGGTGGACAATCTAAAAAAGACTTTATCGCAAAAATATCAATTGCTTACAAAGAAGCCAGGGAAACAATGTATTGGGTAAAGCTTTTAAAAGAAACTTCTTACTTACATGAAAAAGAAGCAGATAATATTTTAAGTGACGCAGAAGAATTATGCAAAATATTAGCATCTATTTTGATTACAACGAAAAATAATAAATCTTAATTTTTAATTCTTAATTGAACAATATGAACAACAACAGAAGAGATTTCATCAAACAACTGAGTACAATAGGTGGTGCAGGCTTGTTATCCACTACCCCTATAGTTTCCGTTGCTGAGGCTTTAAAGCAAAATGAAATGAATGAAATAGCTTCCGGCGAAAAACCTTTCACTATATCCATTCTGCAAACCACCGATGTACACTGCCAGGTGCATCCGCATGATGAACTGTTTTGGGAAAATGAAAAAGCCGTCTTCCGCAAAACCGGTGGCTATGCACACTTGGCTACGTACCTGCAAAAGGAAAGAAAGAAAAATCCGAATACATTTTTAATTGATACCGGCGACATGTTTCAGGGTAGTGAGCTATCTGTAAAAACTACCGGCAAAGCAATGGTGCCTATCTTAAATGCCTTGGGTTACGATTTGTATTTGCCCGGCAACTGGGAAGTGATTTATTACAAAAAAGCCATGCAAACTTTATTGGGTTCTTTAAATGCCCCAAAAGTTTGTGCCAATATGTATCACGATATGGGTAATGAAAAAAAAGGAGAATTAATTTTTCCGCCCTATTATATCTGGCATGTAAACGGAGTAAAAATTGGTTTTTTGGGATATACCGACCCTTTGGTTCCCATTCGTCAATCGCCCAATTACAGTAAAGGAATCATTTATACCAAGCCCGAAGAAAACCTGGCACATTATGTTGATGTATTACGTAACCAGGAACAGTGTGTTTATGTTTTAATCGTAGCACACCTGGGATTATCGCAGCAGATACATTTAGCCAATATGGAAGAATGCAAAGGAGTCGATTATATTTTGGGTGGCGATACACATGAAAGGGTTCGCAAGCCCATACAATGCAAATATGCCAAAGTGGTAGAGCCGGGTGCATTTGGCTCCTTTGTTGGCAAGCTTAATCTTACCATACAAAATGGTAAAGTGATAAAAGATGAATATCAATTGGATGAGATTACAGCCAATAAGCATAAACCTTCTAAAGAAATAGCTGCTTTAATTAAACGCAATGAAAAACCCTTTGAAGAAGACATTTACAAAATTGCCGGTTACAGTACCATTCCGTTGTATAGATATTTTGTGGTGGAAAATCCGATTGATACCATGATACTGGATGCATTGAAATGGAAAGTACCCGAGGTAGATATTGTGTTATCCAATGGCTTCCGCTTTTGCCCGCCACGAACTACGCCGGACCACACAGGAAACATTCCCATTACCGATGGATTTATTTTTGATATGCTGCCGGTTGATAGCACAGTAAGAACAGGAACAGTTACTGGAAAGCAAATCAAAGAATGGTTGGAAAAAGAGTTGAACAATGTGTTTGCAAAAGACGCATCAGAGAGGTTTGGTGGTTGGCTAATAAAATTTAAAGGCATGAAAATAACCTTCAATGCCTTTGCAGAAAAAGGTAAACGGGTACAGGAAGTTACTGTTGAAGATGCAGCGCTTGATTTGAATAAAACGTATAACATCTGTGCCTGCGAAAGAGACGGCGATCCGGATGATATGCTTTGCAGAATAAAAAATGTAGCTAATGCAAAAAATACTAAACATACGCTGCATTCTGTTTTAAAAGAATACCTGGCTGCTAATTCACCGGTTACACCAACGCCTCCCATGAACGCAAAGATTTTAGATGCACCACAAACATTACTTACCCAGGTAACCGGAGTAGATTATAAATTTAGATAAATCAATTACGCATTAAAAATTGTAAAATGAAAAAATTGTTACTATCAGCGGTGTTTATTGTAGCAAGCTTTTTAAGCCATGCACAAAACGAAAAACATCAAATTCCCGGTGATGGGGTGAAGTCGGAAAATAAATCTGTTCACAAAATAATATTTCAGCTCACAACAGATGATACACTTGCCCATAAATCTTTAATGAAGCAGTTGAATAATATTACTACCGTTGCACCCGGTACACAAATTGAAGTGGTATGTCATGGTCCCGGTTTAAATATGCTGAAAATTGGTAAAACAACTGTTCAGGATAAAATGCAGCAAATGAAAATGAAAGGGGTTGAGTTTGTAGCCTGTGAGTTTTCTATGAGTGAAAGAAATGTAACTAAAGATAAAATTGTACCTGAAGCCGGTTTTGTAAAAATAGGTATTATTGAAATTGTAACAAAGCAGGAACAGGGCTGGAGTTATATCAAATCAGGATTTTAATATCTCAAAAACGTTTAGTTGAAGATGAAAAGAATGATCATGGCAGCCGTTGTGTTGCTTTATGGAAATATTGTATTTGCCCAGCACCAGGAAATTTTTGAAAAACCTGAAATGTACAAAGGCAAACAAGTGCAAACTGAAGATACCACCTCTTTATTATCGGCATTTAAAAGAGGGCATTTTAACGGACATTTCCGGTATTTTTTTATGAGTACCCAAAATCAAAAAGGGCTTACAGATTATTATGCCAATGCAGCAGGTGGTGGCATACGCTATGAAACAGCAAAGTTTCATGGCTTTCAGTTTGCAGTCAGTGGTTTTTATACGTTTAATATTGGATCTTCTGATTTGGGAAAACCAGATAGTACAACAGGCCAGTTCAACCGTCATGAAATTGCTTTGTTTGACGTGGAAGATCCTTACAATAAAAAAGATATTGACAGGCTGGAAGAATTTTACCTGAAGTATAATTATAAAAAATCCAATATTGTTTTTGGCCGCCAGTTAATCAATACCCCGTTTATAAATTTACAGGATGGAAGGATGAGGCCTACAGGAGTTGAAGGATTCTGGTTTGAATTGAATGAGATTAAGAAAACAAAAATTGAAGGCGGCTGGTTATATGCAATTTCACCAAGAGCAACTACCAAATGGTTTGATGCAGCTGAGTCAATAGGTATATACACAGGCGGTGTAAATACCGACGGAAGTAAATCTCAATACGCAACTAATTTAGAAAGTAAGGGAGTATTTATGATGGGGGCTCATGTTGACCTGAGCAAAAATATAAAACTGCATGGCTGGAATTTGTTTACTGAAAATATTTTCAATACTGCGATGCTTCAAACAGATTTTTCTTTCCCATTAAAAAATAACAACAGCATTTTTGCATCGGCTCAGGTAATACGGCAAAATGCTGTAAACAATGGCGGCAACGATAATGCCGCTAAAACTTATTTTGAAAAAGGCGGGAAAGCTATCAGCTTTGGTGCAAAAGCTGGATGGAAAAACAAGCATTGGGAAACTACTATTAACTACAACCGAATCACTTCGCATGGCAGATACCTTATGCCCCGTGAATGGGGCCGGGACCCATTCTTTACCTTTTTACCCCGTGAACGAAATGAAGGCTTTGGCGATGTACATGCCATTATGGGAAAGCTGAATTATAATATTCCCAAACTAAGGCTGAAAACATCTCTGGCGGCGGGCTATTATAAGTTGCCGGATGTTAAAAACTACCGGTTAAATAAGTATGGTTTACCTTCATACACACAGATAAATGCTGATGTAAAGTATGCTTTTAATAAAGTATTTAAAGGAATGGAAGCACAGCTTTTAGTGGTTGGAAAATTGAAAAGTGGAGAAACATACAATAACAAGAAATTTGAGTTTAACAAAGTAAATATGCTCCTGTATAATTTTGTTTTAAATTTTCATTTTTAAGAATCATGAAGAATAGTACAACCTTAGATAATACATTTGAACCCGCTTTGCTAAAAGAAATGTACCAGTTTGGTGTGACTAAGAATTTCAAAGAAGGCGATGTTATCATGGATTATGGTAAGTATATCCGTATGATGCCAATTGTTATTAAGGGCACTATTAAAGTGTTTCGCATGGATGAAAACGGAAACGAAATCCTGTTGTATTATTTATCAAGCAACGAAAGCTGTTCAATGGCATATAGCTGCTGTATTGAGGCAAAAAAAAGCGAAGTAAAAGCCATTGCTGAAGAGGATGTTGAATTATTAGCTATCCCGCAAATTAAATTAGATGAATGGCTTTGCAAATACCCAAGCTGGAAAAACTACATCATGCGTAGTTTTAATGACCGCTTTTTAGAATTACTGAAATCCATTGAAATTATTGCATTTCATAAATTAGACGAAAGATTAATTTCCTATCTAAAAGAAAAACAACGGTTGTCTGGCTCCAGTGTTATTAAGGCATCACATTATCTTATAGCTGATGAACTTTCTACATCAAGAGTGGTAGTATCCCGCCTGCTGAAGCAACTAGAAAATGATAAAAAAATTATTCTCTACCGGAATGAAATAAAATTATTGAAAGAATTAAATTAAATAAAAATATGGTTGCAGAAATACCTATATGGAGATGCTAAAGCTATCAATACTTTTACTGATGCATAATAGGAATAATACGTTATCTATATTTGGTTAGCAATGCCAGTTTTTCAATGGCCGAGTCTAATCTTTTCTCATCTTTAGAAGAGCTCAATTCATGATTAGTAGCCAGCAAAGAGTTATATTCAGCTAAAGACATAATCACTACATCATTGTCTTTTCCTTTATTAATGATTAATGTTTCAAAGTTTTCTGAAACTCTATCAAAGTAATTTTTAATATCTTTTCTAAAATCGGATATAGTAGTCGTTAACATAATTTGTACGTTTTGATGTACAAATCAAAAGTACAGGAAAGGATATTTCCTACAGGTAAATGAATGTGAAATTTTTTCGAGTTAAATCCTTTTTCGAGTTAATGTCTCCTTATGGTGGAGATGCATCGTATTCAGATTAAAACTTGTTGATTTTGCCACAAATTTGCACAAATCAATTCCGAGTGAATTCGTGGCTAATAAAATCTTATGTACTTTAAAAGCGGAACAAAAAAATTAGTGTCCTTTAATCCAACCGCCGTCCACTGCTAATGACTGCCCAGTAATATAACTTGCTTTGTCACTCACTAAAAATGCAGCAGCAGCAGCAAATTCTGAAGGAGTTCCAAATCGTTTCATCGGGATGGTTTCTTTTACCTCATTTACCTTCGGGTTTTTATCAATCAAATCTTCCAATCGGTTGGTAGTGGTGTAGCCCGGCAATAAATTATTAACCGTAATACCATGAATGGCAACTTCATTCGATAAACTTTTTACCAAACCCAATAAACTTGTTCTTACCGCATTTGATGAAATTAAATTATCGGCAGGTTGTTTAACTGCAACAGAAGTAATGGTTAGGATGCGTCCGAAACCTTTTTCTTTCATACCTGGCAAAACTTGTTTTATAATGTCCACAGCACTCAAAAACAGTAAATTGTAAATATGTTTCCAATCATCTAAA
>JAYWCV010000001.1:0-5551 GCA_043780275.1 Chitinophagaceae bacterium | reverse complement strand
CCTGGAAACCTCCGGCGTAAAAATTAATATTTTTCACCAATGCCGCATTGATGAAACTCAGTCCTTCCTGTTGTCCGCTGCGAACGAGATAAGGACGGAAAATTTCGAAATCATTTACATAAATCAGATTTTCGTCATAAGATCCGCCACGTACATTGTATTGAGAAGAGAGTTCGTTATTGGAACCTACCAGAATTTTTATAAAACTTTCCACACCGGTTACCGGTGATGGTAAATTGAGAATATGTTTGGGATTTACATTGATCTGTCCCGGGTTTCGCCGCTCCCGTTGATCGCTGATTACCACTTCCTGTAAAACCGTTGCACCTCTCTCCAGTCGGATGGTCAGGTATTCTTCTTCATTTGCACTTAGTAAAAAATTCCGTTGTTCGGTTTTATGACCGGTGTAAGAAAATACCAGGGCAAATGCTCTTTCGGCCGGAACGCTGATGCGGAAAGTTCCAGAATCGCTGGATACAATTCCATTTTGTTTACCCAGGATGTGGATGGACACATTTGACAAAGGATTTTCATTATCATCCAATATTTTTCCGGAAACAAAAGCCTGCTTCTGCGCAGTTAAAAATAAACCTGAAAATAAAAAGAAGATGAATATGAAACTATGGCGTTTAGTCACAAGGAATTTTAATTGATGCTTAAAAATAATTGATTAACATGGAAATTGGCAAACCTTATTTTGACCAGATCAAAAAAAATCGGAAGGGGTACAAAAGACGGGATATTGTGTAATTTGAGATTGTCAAAAAAAGATCATGAGATATTATACGGTTGTAATAAAAAATGAGATGGTTTATTTGTGTATGGATAATCGTGAAATATAGACCCCGTCCGAATGGATTCATCCGGGCGGGCATTCACGTTTAACTTAACACTATATCATTTTTAATTGCCTGATTGTATCGATAGGATTTGCAGATTTGAAAACGGTGTTTCCGGCAACCAATACATCGGCACCGGCGGCAATTATTTCAGGTGCATTCTCCAGGGTTACGCCACCATCAATTTCTATATGCACGGGCAATCCCCGCTGGTCAATTATTTTACGCAAGTCCTTGATTTTTTGTATGGTATGATGGATGAACTTTTGTCCGCCAAATCCGGGGTTCACACTCATCATACACACAAGGTCAATGTCGTGGATGAGATCATTCAATACAGATATCGGTGTGTGTGGATTGATGGCAACACCGGCTTTCATACCCAATGATTTTATTTGCTGCACATTCCGGTGTAAATGATTGCATGCTTCAAAATGAACAGTTAAAATATCGGCGCCGGCATTCTTAAATGCTTCGGCATAGTTCTCCGGGTTTTCAATCATCATGTGCACATCACAAATTTTGCTGGTAGCTTTTCTGAAGAACTCCACCAGCATGGGTCCGAAACTGATATTGGGAACAAAGCGGCCATCCATCACATCGAGGTGATACCAGTCAGCTTCACTTTCGTTCAGCATATTACAGTCTGCCTGGAGGTTCAGAAAATTGGCCGATAATAATGAAGGAGCAATGATTGGCATTGTCTAATTTTTTTGCAAGTTAATTCTTTTAAAAAATATGAATCCTTTCAATGGATTTGGTTAGTTGATTTTATCAGCAGCTTCTTTGGCTTCCGTTAAGGTTTTATCCAACCCAAATGCCCGGTTGTAATTCTGTTTGGCTTCCTGTTTCCGGTTCAATGCTTCCTGGCATTTACCCAACCAATAATAGCCGTCAGCAAAGGTTATGGAAATCTGGGTTGCCAGTTGAAATACCTTTAGGGCTTCGGTATATTTTTTTTGTTCAAATAAAATCCGGCCTTTTTCCAGGGGGGCATCCAGGAAATTATGATTATGTAAAATGGCTTCGCTGAAAAATTGAAACGCTTTGGCTTTTTCGTTATTGTTATAATAATACACGCCTTTAAAATAATACGGTTCGGCATGCGAGGCTGATGCATCCATCTTTATCAGCGAATCAGTCAATACAATTGCTTTCGGGTTTTTGGTTTGGGCATATTTAAAAGCAAGTTCATAAGTAAGTTCCACATCGAAAGGAGCAAGTGTATACGCATTTTCCAGCGATAATAAAGATCCTGCTGTATCGCCATTCTTTTCCTGCAATTGGGCTTTCAGCATCCATACATCAATCATAGCCGGTTCTTTCTGAAGCAGTGCTGTACAGGTTTGCAGCGCTGCATCTGTTTTGTTTTGTGCAGCTTGGGCACGGGCAAGGTTAAGGCTTAGAAAAATACTGTTGGGGAATTTTTTCAACGCATCCATAATAAATTTTTCAGCAGCTACTGGTTTATTTTCCAGCAATAAACTGCTAAGTTCAAATGCATAATCTTCTTTACCAGATAAATCCCATGCTTTCTGTAAATCTGCAATGGCTGCTTCGGTAAACCTGTCTTTTTGCAATAAAATACTTCTGCGATAATATAAGTCGGGATTTTTATTATCCATCTTGATGCTATCCGTTAATGCGTTGAAAGGTTCTTTCAATAAGATGTTATCGAATAGGGAGGTCTGTTTATTATCATTGCAGCTACTGATAAAAATCAGGATAAGGAAACTATTAAAAAATAGTTTTGTAACTATATTCATTTTTCAAAACTAAATAATTTCATTTCAGGGATGACAATTTTCTGACAATTAAGAACTTCATCTCAAATAATTTTGTAATTATAATTTAATCAAACATGCGTTATATAAAAATTTTCCTTCCATTATTCATGGTCCCGGTTATTCTGCTGTTTGCAGCTTTTAAAAAAGGAGAACCGGTTGCAGTTAAAATGTTCAACGCTGATACGCTTCATTATGCTGATGAAAGGAACTTTAAAAATATTCAGCAGTTAACATTTGGTGGCGATAATGCCGAAGCATACTGGAGTTATGATGGGAAGCATATCGTTTTTCAACGTACCGATTCAAAGAATGGGGTTTTATGTGATCAGATTTATGTAGGAAAAGTTCCTGCCAATGCAAAGGAGAAATTTGAATATAAACTGGTAAGTACCGGAAAAGGGAGAACCACCTGTGCATTTTTTATGAAAGACAATAAGCATATCGTGTATGCTTCTACGCATTTAGGTAGTGAAGAGTGTCCGCCATTACCCGACCGTGCTAAATATGGTAATAAATATATCTGGCCGGTCTATAACTCGTTTGATATTTTTGTGGCCGACCTGAATGGTAAAATTGTAAAACAACTGACCAATAATCCGGGTTATGATGCGGAAGCTACTATTTCTCCAGATGGAAAGACCATGGTATTTACGTCTATTCGTGATGGGGACCTGGAACTTTATCTGATGGATCTGAAAACGGAAAAAATAACCCGTATTACAAATACATTAGGATATGATGGTGGTGCATGGTTCAGTCCGGATGGAAAGAAATTATTATGGAGAGCAAGCAGGCCCAAAACAGCAGACGGAGTAAAGGAATACAAAGACTTATTAGCCGAAGGTTTGGTAGCACCTACCAATATGGAAGTATGGATTGCCAATGCAGACGGATCAGATGCCAATCAAATCACTAACCTGGGACAGGCAAACTGGGCGCCTAATTTCATGCCCGACGGTCGCATCATTTTCTGCAGCAACCACGAATATAAAAGAGGTTTTCCTTTCAATATGTATACGATGAATGCAGATGGAAGAAATATTCAGAAAGTAAGCCGTGATAAAGGTTTTGATGCCTTCCCGATGTTCTCACCCAATGGTAAAAAAATTATTTTTTCGAGCAACCGGAATAATGGCGGAACAAGAGATACGAATTTATTCATAGCTGATTGGATAGATTAATTTTCCTATATTGAATAACAGGGATTAGATTTGTTCTAAATCTTAAAATATGTATACCGGACTACTGCATTTGCACAATCTAATGAGATGGGTCATTTTACTTTTTCTTATATTGGTTATGATTCATCACCTGGTGGGATTAAGAAGTAAAAAACCAATCAGTGCTCTGAATAAAAAAATGGCACTGACCTTACTCATAGCTGCCGATCTTACTTTGCTTATCGGGCTTTATCAATGGATCAGTGGCCATCTTGGTTTAAAATTAATTCAGGCTGCAGGCATGGCCGAAGTAATGAAAGATAAGGCAGCACGTTTTTTTGCAGTTGAACATGCCGTGGGGATGATTATCGCCATTATTTTCATACACATCGGGTATAGTTTCAGTAAAAAAGTAGGGGATTCTGATAGTCATACAAAAGCGTTTGTTTGGTACTTCATCGCTTTCTTATTGATTATGGCTACTATTCCATGGGCTTTCAGAGAAGGAATAGGAAGAGCCTGGTTTCCCGGCATGTAAAAATATGAATCCGCCGGTGGCGGATTTTTTTATTTGTTGTCCAGTTCAATTATTTCGCAATCTTTAATTGCATCACCGTCAATGGTAAAACGTAAAAGTGTTCTTACTGCTTGCCAACCCTGTCTGCCAGCAGCTCCGGGGTTTATGTGCAGGCAATTTATTTTTTCATCATACATTATTTTTAAAATATGTGAATGACCGCTGATGAATAATTGTGGTTTATGTTCTGCAATCAGTTTTTTGGTTCGGCTATTATATTTTGGCGGATAACCACCAATATGGGTAATCAAAACTTTTACTTCTTCGCAAGCGAAAAACAAATTTTCCGGATAAATAGAACGGATATCCGGTCCATCTATATTTCCATAAACGCCTTTTAATGGTTTGAAGGATGAAAGTTTTTCGGCCAGTTCAATATTGCCGAAATCTCCTGCATGCCAGATTTCATCAACATCTTCAAAATAGTTGAAAACCTGTTCATCCAGAAAATGATGTGTGTCAGCAATGAGTCCGATTCTTGTCAAAGTAGTTGATTGAAATTAATTGTAAATTTGAATATGCCTTTCGTTGAAAAAATTTAAAAATTAATAATTAAAATTTAAAATTAAAAAATAAAAAGTCTTAATTCTTAATTCATAACTCAAAACTCATAAGTCATATCTCATAACTCATAATTCTTAATTCAAAATTCTTAATTCTTAATTCACATGTCATACTATCACACGTTAGGTAAAATTCCACATAAACGACATACCCAGTTTCGAAAACCCGATGGAGGATTATACTCCGAACAGCTTTTTTCAACCGAAGGATTTTCAAACGATTATTCATTATTATACCATATCAATCCCCCAACACAGATTGTAAAAACAGATGAACCGGTAAATGTGCAACCAACCATTGCCGAGGAGAAAATGTTGAAGCACAGAAGTTTTTCCGGATTCAAAATAAAGCCTGAAAAGGATTTTCTAAAAAGCCGAATACCTGTTTTGGTAAATGACGATTGCCATATTGTATTGGCTTCACCACAGGAAAGTATGACCGACTATTTTTACAAAAATGCCGATGCAGATGAAATGATCTTTGTGCATGAAGGCAGCGGCGTATTAAAAACCATGTATGGCGAATTGGATTTTGCTTATGGCGATTATCTTGTTATTCCAAGAGGAACTATTTATCAGATTCATTTCAATACGGCAGATAATCGTTTGTTTATAGTTGAGTCTT